>NZ_LZKY01000062.1:0-7337 GCF_001673055.1 Mycobacterium sp. 1245801.1 | reverse complement strand
GGCGGTCCAGGTTTCCGCACCGATGGTGGTGGGTGGCGCTGACCGACGAGGCCTTCCCCCGCCTGGCGGTGGTGCGGGCGCCGCGACACGAGCGGGCCGTCGGCCCGTTTCGGGCCCGCGCCGACGCCGCCGACACCGCCGCCCTGCTGGCCCGGTTCACCGGCCTGCGCACCTGCACCAACCGGCTGGGGCGCTCGGCGTTGCACGGGCCGTCGTGCCCCGAGGCGGAGGTGTCGCCGTGCCCGGCCGCGCGCGGCGTGACCGCCACCCAGTACGCCGGCGCCGTCGCGCGGGTCGCGGCGTTGATCGACGGCGCGGACAACGGCACGCTGCGCTCGGCGGTGGACCAGGTCGGCGTGCTCGCGCAGCGGCATCACTTCGAGAGCGCCGCGCGGCTGCGCGACCGCATCGTCACCGCGGTCGAGACGCTGTGGCGCGGGCAGCGGCTGCGCGCGCTGGCGGCGCTGCCCGAGCTGATCGCGGCCGCGCCCGACGGCCAGGGTGGCTATCAGCTGGCCGTCATCCGCCACGGTCAGCTCGCCGCGGCGGGCAGCGCCAGGCGCGGCGTGCCCCCGATGCCGGTCGTCGACGCGATTGTCGCTGGGGCACAAGCGATTCTGCCCACGCCGGGCCCCCTGGGCGGCGCGCTGGTCGAGGAGACCGCGCTGATCACGCGCTGGTTGACCGCGCCCGGCGTGCGCATCGTCAGGGTCGCCGAGGACGGCTGGGCTTCCCCGCTGCGGTCGGCCGGTGCCTGGTCGGCGTGGGCCGCGACGGCCCGCTCGGCGCGGCTGGCCGCAGAACAGGTTGCGGCCCAAGACCTCCGGGACTCAGACCTGCTCGCCGAACCGCACCCATCGCGCGAGCAGGTGTTCGGCCGCACCGGAATCGATGGCCGCGCAGGCGCGGGCCAACCCGTCCTCCCACGCCGGCAACCATTCAGCGCGGCTGGATAACCCGGCGTGCGCGACGATGGCGCCGGCGGCATTGAGCACGACGGCGTCGCGCACCGGGCCCTTGCCGCCGCCCAGCACCGCGCGCACCTCGGCCGCGTTGGCCTGCGCGTCACCGCCCAGCAGGTCGTCGAGATCGGCTCGGGGGAAACCGAATCCGGCCGGATCGAACGTCAGCCTGTCCACCGTGCCCGCCTGCACCCGCCAGATGGTGCTGGTCGTGGTGGTCGTCAACTCGTCGAGCCCGTCGTCACCGTGCACCACCAGCACGCTGGACCGGCGGGCGGCGAACACGCCCGCCATCACCTCGGAGAGGTCAGCGAACGCGCAGCCGATCAAGCCCGCCCGCGGCCGCGCCGGATTGGTAAGCGGCCCAAGGAGATTGAACACCGTCGGCACGCCGATCTCGCGGCGCACCGCGGAGGTGTGCCGGTAGGACGGATGAAACAGCGGCGCGAAGCAGAACCCGATGCCCACCTCGGCGAGGCTGCGCGCGACCTCGTCGGGCCTCAGGTCGATCCGGACGCCGAGCGCCTCGAGCGTGTCGGCGCCGCCGGACAGCGACGATGACGCCCGGTTGCCGTGTTTGACCACCGGCACCCCGGCGGCCGCGGCGACGATCGCCGCCATGGTGGACAGGTTCACGGTGTTGACGCCGTCACCACCGGTTCCCACGATGTCGACGGTGTCGTCGCGGATGGCGGGCATCGGCAACGCGTGGTCGAGCATGACGTCGGCCAGCTCGATGACTTCGGCCGAGGTGGGAACCTTTACCTGCATCGCCACCGCGAAGGCCGCGATCTGGGCCGGGCTGGCGTCGCCGGCCATGATCTGGTCCATGGCCCAGGCGGCCTGCCCGCGGGACAGGTCCTCACCGCCCGTCAGACGCGACAGGACCTGCGGCCACGACGGCGCCGGCGCGCCGGACGGCGCGGCCGGGGACGGCGAAGCGTGCGATGACGAAGCCACGGGCCGATGGTCCCACGAGCACCACACCGGCCCCAACCGTCGAGAGCGACGGGCGCGAGCGCGACGCGCCAGACCTCAATTGCCGCCCCGGGTGGAGTTCAACAACTACAAAGCGTCATACTTGCGTATGTGACCAGCGCTGCCGGGACTTCGGGTACTGCAATTACGTCGCGGGTGCATTCGCTGAA
This sequence comes from Mycobacterium sp. 1245801.1, assembly GCF_001673055.1. NCBI lineage: Bacteria > Bacillati > Actinomycetota > Actinomycetes > Mycobacteriales > Mycobacteriaceae > Mycobacterium > Mycobacterium sp. 1245801.1. The sequence goes on along the minus strand of NZ_LZKY01000062.1, from coordinate 5,227 downwards.
CCGACCCAACATGGTCAGCGTCGGCACCATCGTCTGGCTTTCCAGCGAGCTGATGTTCTTTGCTGGCCTCTTCGCGATGTACTTCACCGCTCGCGCCCAATCGGGCGGAAAGTGGCCGCCGCCGCCGACCGAGCTGAACCTATACCAGGCCGTCCCCGTGACATTGGTGCTGATCGCGTCGTCGTTTACCTGCCAGATGGGGGTGTTCGCGGCCGAGCGCGGCGACGTGTTCGGGCTGCGCCGCTGGTACGTGCTCACCTTCCTGATGGGCCTGTTCTTCGTTTGCGGACAGGGCTACGAGTACTACCACCTGGTGACGCACGGGACCACCATCCCCGGCAGCGCCTACGGCAGCGTGTTCTACCTGGCGACCGGATTCCACGGTTTGCACGTCACCGGCGGATTGATCGCCTTCATCTTCTTGCTGGCCCGCACCGCGATGAGCAAGTTCACGCCGGCGCAGGCGACGGCCAGCATCGTCGTCTCGTACTACTGGCATTTCGTCGACATCGTGTGGATCGCGCTGTTCGCCGTGATCTATTTCATCCGATGAGCAGGCGCTGGACGAACAGGAGTGCTCGGTTGAAGAAACTGGGATCGACCCGATCCGGCGCGGCCAAGGCGCCGCAGGCGCAGCGCGACCGTTCGCGGCGGCGGCTGCGTCGCCGGCTGTCCGGCGGCCTGCTGCTGCTGATCGCGCTGACCATCGCCGGTGGCCTGGCCGCCATCCTGACGCCGCGGCCGCAGGTGGCCGTCGCGGACGAGTCGAACTCGGCGCTGCTGCGCACCGGCAAGCAGCTGTTCGACACGTCGTGCGTGTCCTGCCATGGCGCGAACCTGCAGGGCGTGCCCGACCGCGGGCCGAGCCTGATCGGCGTCGGCGAGGAAGCCGTCTACTTCCAGGTCTCCACCGGCCGGATGCCCGCGATGACCGGCGAGGCCCAGGCGCCGCGCAAGGAACCGATCTTCGACGAGGCGCAGGTCGACGCCCTGGGCGCCTACGTGCAGGCCAACGGCGGCGGCCCGACGACGGTGCGCAACCCGGACGGCAGCCTGGCGATGCGCTCGCTGCGCGGCCAGGACCTGGGACGCGGCGGTGACCTGTTCCGGCTGAACTGCTCGTCGTGCCACAACTTCACCGGCAAGGGCGGGGCGCTGTCGTCGGGTAAGTACGCGCCGGACCTCGAGCCCGCCAACGAGCAGCAGATCCTGGCGGCCATGCGGACCGGTCCGCAGAACATGCCGAAGTTCTCCGACCGTCAGCTGTCGTTCGAGGCCAAGAAGGACATCATCGGCTACATCAAGGCGGTGACCGAGGAGCGCCAGCCGGGCGGTTACGGCCTCGGCGGATTCGGGCCCGCACCCGAGGGCATGGCCGCCTGGATCATCGGGATGGTCGCCGCCATCGGGCTGGCACTGTGGATTGGGGCACGAGCATGAGCCGCGCCGAGACGATGCAGAGCGAAGCGATGAGGAGGAGCGGCGCAAATGAGTGAGGCGGACGTTCGCGGCTCTGACACCGGCGGGAGCCCGCAGGGCACCGGCGAGCGCGAGCCCGATGACGCGGCCCTGGCCGCCATGTCGCAGCAGGAACTGGTGGCCCTGGGCGGCAAGCTGGACGGCGTCGAGACGGTGTTCAAGGAGCCCCGCTGGCCGATCGAGGGCACCAAGGCCGAGAAGCGCGCCGAGCGTGGCGTCGCCGTCTGGCTTTTGCTGGGCGGGTTCTTCGGCCTGGCGCTGCTGCTGATCTTCTTGTTCTGGCCGTGGGAGTACAAGCCGAAGGAGGAGGCCGGCAGCTTCCTCTATGACCTGGCCACCCCGCTCTACGGGCTGACGTTCGGGATGGCGATCCTGTCGATCGGCGTCGGCGTCATCCTGTACCAGAAACGCTTTATCCCGGAAGAGATTTCGATCCAGGACCGCCACGACGGCGCCTCGCGCGACGTCGACCGCAAGACGGTGGTGGCGAACCTGGCCGACGCGTATCAGGGATCGACGGTCGGGCGGCGCAAGCTGATCGGCCTTTCGCTGGGGATGGGGCTGGGCGCGTTCGGCCTGTCCACCCTGGTCGCGTTTGCCGGCGGGCTGATCAAGAACCCGTGGAAGCCGGTGGTGCCGACCGCCGACGGCAAGAAGGCCGTGCTGTGGACCTCGGGGTGGACCCCGCGCTATCACGGCGAGACCATCTATCTGGCGCGCGCGACGGGCTCGGCCTCCACCTCGCCGTTCGTCAAGATGCGCCCGGAAGACCTCGACGCCGGCGGCATGGAAACCGTCTTTCCGTGGCGCGAGTCCGACGGGGACGGCACCACCCCCGAATCGCAGGAGAAGCTGCGGGCCATCAACCAGGGTGTGCGAAACCCGGTGATGCTCATCAGGATTCGGCCCACCGACATGGGCCGCGTGGTCAAACGGCAGGGCCAGGAGAGCTTCAACTTCGGTGAATTCTTCGCCTACACCAAGGTGTGCTCGCACCTGGGCTGCCCCGCATCGCTGTACGAGGAGCAGTCCTACCGGATCCTGTGCCCGTGCCACCAGTCGCAGTTCGACGCGCTGCACTTCGCCAAGCCGATTTTCGGGCCGGCCGCGCGTGCGTTGGCGCAACTGCCGATCACCATCGACACCAACGGGTATCTGGTCGCCAACGGCGACTTCGTCGAGCCCGTCGGACCGGCATTCTGGGAGAGGACGACAACATGAGTCCGAAACTGAGTCCCCCGAAGATCGGCGATGTCCTGGCCCGTCAGGGCGAGGACATCGACACGCGTTATCACCCGTCGGCCGCGGTGCGCAGACAGCTCAACAAGGTCTTCCCCACGCACTGGTCGTTCCTGCTGGGCGAGATCGCGATGTACAGCTTCATCGTGCTACTGCTCACCGGCGTCTACCTGACGCTGTTCTTCGATCCGTCCATGGCCGAGATCACCTACAACGGCGCCTATCAGCCGCTGCGCGGCGTGGACATGTCGAAGGCCTTCGCGTCGACCCTCGACATCTCCTTCGAGGTGCGCGGCGGATTGTTCGTGCGTCAGGTCCACCACTGGGCCGCGCTGATCTTCTCCGCGTCGATCATGGTGCACCTGGCCCGCATCTTCTTCACCGGCGCCTTCCGGCGGCCGCGTGAGGCCAACTGGGTCATCGGTTCGCTGCTGCTGATCCTGGCCATGTTCGAGGGCTACTTCGGCTACTCGCTGCCCGACGACCTGTTGTCCGGCATCGGGTTGCGCGCCGCGCTGTCCTCGATCACGTTGGGCATGCCGGTGATCGGCACCTGGCTGCACTGGGCCCTGTTCGGTGGTGACTTCCCCTGCGGTGGCGTCGGAAACGAATGCGCCACAGCGGGTTACATCATCCCGCGGATGTACGCCCTGCACATCCTGCTGCTGCCCGGGATCATCCTGGCCCTGATCGGGCTGCACCTGGCCATGGTGTGGTTCCAGAAGCACACCCAGTTCCCCGGCCCCGGCCGCACCGAGCACAACGTGGTCGGCGTGCGCGTGATGCCGGTGTTCGCGGTCAAGTCCGGCGCGTTCTTCGCCGCGATCGTCGGCGTGCTGGGCCTGCTCGGTGGTCTGCTGCAGATCAACCCGATCTGGAACCTGGGCCCCTACAAGCCATCTCACGTCTCGGCCGGTTCGCAGCCGGACTTCTACATGATGTGGACCGAAGGCCTGGCCCGCATCTGGCCGCCGTGGGAGTTCTACTTCTGGCACCACACCATTCCGGCGGTGGTCTGGGTGGCGCTGATCATGGGTGGGGTGTTCGGTCTGCTGATCGTCTACCCGTTCCTGGAGAAGCGGTTCAGCGGTGACTATGCACACCACAACCTGCTGCAGCGCCCGCGCGACGTGCCGGTGCGCACGTCGATCGGCGCCATGGCGATCGCGTTCTACATGTTGCTGACGCTGTGCGCGATGAACGACATCATCGCGTTCAAGTTCGACATCTCGCTGAACGCGACGACGTGGATCGGGCGCATCGGCATGGTGATCGTCCCGCCGGTGGTCTACTTCATCACCTATCGGTGGTGCATCGGACTGCAGCGCAGCGACCGCGCGGTGCTCGAGCACGGCATCGAGACCGGCATCATCAAGCGGCTGCCGCACGGCGCCTACATCGAGCTGCACCAGCCGCTGGGCCCGGTCGACGACCACGGCCACCCGCTGCCGCTGGCGTACCAGGGTGCGCCCCTGCCCAAGAAGATGAACAAGCTGGGCTCGGGTGGATCCCCCGGTAGCGGCAGCTTCCTGTTCGCCGACCCGGCGTCCGAGGACGCGGCGCTGCGGGAGGCGGCGCACGGCTCCGAGCAACGCGCCCTGACCGCGCTGCGCGAGCACCAGGACGGCCTCAACGGCTCGACGAACGGTTCCACCAACGGCTCGACCAACGGCGAGCACTAGCTAGCCCGGACGGCCCGGCTCCTCATCGGCTTCTTCGTGGCCGACGCGGGAGCCGGGCAATCCTGCACCCGGTCGCGTTGCTTGCGTTGCCCGGTTGCGTGGAGCGCGCCCACAACGCGAGACGTAAACCATTGCGACGACGCACGGCGTGTCGTCGCAACGGTTTACGTGTCGAGTGCGCTGACGCGACGGGACCGGCACATCCTCCCCCGCCTGCCAACCCCGTTGCCGTCGGCGGCTACTGGTCGGCGACGACGCCGCGCAACTGGCGGATGTGCAGCCACTCGACCACCGGCATCGCGGCGGTGATGACGCCGGCGAGCCCATAGCCGAGCCAGGACGCGCCGTCGTATCCGACCGCCATCAGGTAGGTCGCCGCCGCGACCGCGATCAGCGCCGCGCCCATGGTGCCGGTCAGTATCACGGTGCCGCGCAACCACACTCGATCGACCGCCTCGCCCGACCACTCGGCGCCCGATACCGGCGCCGTTTGCACCGTGGCGGCCCGCTCGGGTCCGGTGCGCAGGGCGCCGGTCCCCAGCCGCACCGCAGGTCGTGACGGCCCGCGTGCCGGCGCCGTCATCGCCTGAGCGGCCGGCTCGGACTGCGACATCCGGCGGGCCCGCAACAGGATCGGGATCGCGCCCGCGATGATCAGGGCCGAGACGATGATGACCGCGTACAGCACCCAGGTGGTGTGCGGGCTGCTGGCCGCCTTGTGAAAGCCCCTGCCCAGATCCGCCAGGGCGACGGCGGCCGCCACGCTGACGCCCAGCAGCACCAGGTAAATGGCGGCGCACGCGCCGATCAGGATGCGGTCGATGACC
>NZ_LZKY01000061.1:0-8277 GCF_001673055.1 Mycobacterium sp. 1245801.1 | reverse complement strand
CGCCGAACAGGGATTCCAGCAGTTGCACGCCGACCTGGCCGCGGCCGCCGACCGCGCTTCCGATCCGAAGGAGCGGGTGGTCGAGCTCGGCCGCGCCTATGTGCGCTGGGCCATTGACCACCCCGATCACTATCAGGTGATGTTCGGGGGGGAGTCGCTGAAGGCCGAGCAGCCGAGCGTGGCGGTGGCCGGCGAGCAGGCGTTCAGCGACCTGCTCGACGCGATCACCAAGTGCCAGGAGGCCGGCATCGTCGGGGATCGGGATCCTCGGGAGGTGGCCGCGCCGTTGTGGTCGCTGGTGCACGGCATCGCCTCGCTGGCCATCGGCGGCCAACTGGGTGCGGTCGGGATCGTTCAGGCCCCCGACGACATCATCGCGGGCGTTGTGGCGCAAGTGCTTTGAGCGATTACCAGGGCCGTTCTGTTTGTTGGCTTTTTCCCGGCGCGAACGTGACCGGGAGCGTGCCCAGGCCGGTCATGCTCGGGTTGCCCAGGTATTGGTGCACGTTTTCGACGTCGACTGCGTAGTCGGGGATACGGTCGAGGACGGCCTTGACCATCACGCTCGACATCAGCCGGGCCAGGTGCGACCCGATGCAGCGATGCGGACCCAGCCCGAAGGCGACGTGGCGGTTGGGGGCGCGGTCGAGAATGATCTCGTCGGGCCGGTCGAACTCGCTTTCGTCGTGGTTGGCCGACAGCCAGCTGATGACGACTTTGTCGTTCTTGCGCAGGCGTTGACCGGCGAGCACGACGTCGTGAGTGACTGTGCGGCTGAGGGTTTGGTTGACGGAGAAGTAGCGCAGGAATTCGTCGGTGGCGGTGCGGTGCAGCTCCGGGTGCTCGATGAGCTGCTGGCGGAGGTCGGGGTGGGTGCCCAGGTGCAGCAGGGTCAGCGCGGTTTGGGAGGTGGTGGTGTCGACGCCGCCGCCGATGAGGTTCCACAGGATGTTGAGCAGTTGTTCGTTGGTGAGGCGCTGGCCGTCGAACTCGAATTGAATGAGGAAGCTGGTCAGGTCTTCTCGGGCGTCGGCCCGTCGTGCGGCGGCGAACTCGAGGACTTCTTCCATCATGGCGGGCACCTTGGCGATCGCTTGCGCGTACTCTTCGCTGTCTTGGGAGACGGCCATGACGGAGTGAAAGAGGTTGGCGTACAACTGCCAATTATCGTAGGGCAGGCCCATCAGCATCATGGTCAGGATGGCCGGGACCGGGCTGGCGTAGTCGAGCACCAAGTCCATGCGTCCGTCGGCGATGTGTTGGTCGAGGAACCAGTGCGCCGATTGCTCCATGAACGGCTTGAGTTTCTCGACGGCGCCGGGGGAGAAGAACGGCGCCAGCGCGTGCCGTAGCGCTTGGTGGTAGGGACCGTCGACCTCGCCGATGCCCAGGGCTGGCTGGCCGTCGGGGCGGGGGACGCCCATCTCGCCTTGATAGTCGACGCCGTCTGGCGCGTTGGGCTCGTATTTGTGAGCGAAAGTGCCGCCGTTGCGGGCGGTTTGGCTTACGGCGTCATAGCTGCTGAGGAACCAGAACCCGCCGTAGTTCTCGTTCCACGCCACGGGACATCGCTGCCGCAGGTCGGCGTTGACGGCCAGCTCGTTGAGGTTGAAAGCGTCGGAATGATGGTCGAAGTCAACGATCGCGTCGGCGCTGACGTTCGGACGTGTGGCCATCGAAAAGCCCTCCAACGGAAGGTGATCTGCTTCTTCGGCGGTGCGCTTAATGGTTATGTTTGCATTATTACGCGTCTGGGCTGGGCGGCGACAGCGGTTCTCAGGTCCGTCTGGGTGGAGGCGTGGGCCCGGTTTGCTGCGGAAAGGTTGTCATGACGAGCCATCGGACGGTTTTCAATCACGTTGGGTTATGCGTCGCGGACCGCGAACGGTCGCGCCGCTTCTACGAGGGCCTGCTGGGGTTTGAGTTCTGGTGGGAACTGGACCCGCCCGACGGCCCGACCTCCAAGCTGGTGGGGCTGCCCGAGCCGCTCGGCGTGCATGCGACGTATCTGGTGCGGGACGGCTTGGTGCTCGAACTGATGGACTATTCGAAGCGCCAGGTTCACGCCGGCGCGGAGCGGGTGATGGATCAGATCGGGCTGACGCACATCTCGTTTTCGGTGTCGGATCTACCTGGTGTGTTGGCTCGGGTGGCGGAGTTCGGGGGAGCGGTGGTCGACGGGACCGTGGGTGAGGCGATGGCGATGATCCGGGATCCGGACGGGCAGTTGTTGGAGTTGCTTTCGGAGGGGTGGTTGGCGGCTTTGCCGGCGAGGCCTTAGGCCGGACTGCCAGATCCACCGTTCTCGACGCGCGACCAGAGCTGTGTTGTCGGTGCTGGATGAGATTGTGTCGCTCGTGAGCGACCAACTCATGAATGCTGTCCACGAGCGTGGTGCACACATTTGTAGTAGTCATGGCTTGGCGCACGAAGTGAAGAACAACCAGGGAGATCGCAATGCTCACAATGGATTGGTTGGCGCGGCGGTGCTAGCTTGGCGCGGCGGTGCGAGGAGGCGCCGCGTCGGGCGTCACAGCAGCGCTCGTAGATGCCGATCGTCCGTGCGCACTTTTCCGGCGTGCACACGGGAATTAATCCACGCTGAAAAGAATACGGGCCGGGGCCGAACAGATTGCTTAGAATATGCCACCGATTTGCGCAGTCGTCGCATTGTGATTGGCGCGGTGTTATGAGGCCTTTTTTCGTTCGTCCCGCCCCGACCAGAGTCGAGGTCTGGTCTGGATACCGCATTCAATTCGGCGGTATGGAGAGACATGACTGGCAGAAGGATCTGAAACTTGAGTTGAAGGCGGCCTTGGCGCGGCTAGAGATTTCCGCGGGCGCGGCCTTCAGTGGTTTTTACGACAGCACCGAGCCGCGCATCGCCGACACGGAAAACAGCCTGTTTACCAATTTGCTCGAATCGATGCCGCGGGGCGTCATGTGTTTGCGGTTCGAGCAGGGCCACGGCGACATACCTGAGCCGCCGGTCGATATAGACCTCATTGGCGGGCACCTCCACTACTACCGCTACACTTCCGGGGGGCAGTGGACCACCTGGGAACCTGCCGAGACGCTTGCCCGCTGGGGTCGCGTATCCCGTCGGCTTTCGGACGATGGGTCCGCCCGCCCGGTCTGGTTCGCGCTTCGCGAGGCCAACGCAGACAACGGAATTCAGCTCTTCCCCGGAGATCTTGGACGCGACACACAATTCGGGCTTCGGCTCGTAGTGCACGCCACCAAGCTTGGGCCGCGCAACGCGATCTCGTACAGCGAAAGGCTCGTCGACGGGACGATCGCAGCTTTCCACAATGACCAGTACTCACCTCAATTGTCGGCAACGCTGTTGCCCAAATTCCCCGGTGTCACGGAGGAAGAACTCCGTCGTGCTCTTGACCACCCAGTGGGGCCGCTCTTCGGGACCTCGGCGATCCGCACCAAGCGAGACTTTGTTCAGATTAGTCCGGCTGACGAACGGTGTCGGGCAGGCGAATTGGCCATCCGATATGACTCGGGTAGTCGATGGCCTGAGTTGAGCGGCGAGCTCTTCACCATTAGGCCGATCGGCTCGACGAAGCACCGATGAACGATCCCGGGTTTGATGCAGGCTCGGGACAACTGGTGTGCCGCTCTTGGACCAGCGGGGTCGCATGGGAAATTTCTCTGGTGATTAACCGCGTTGCTTGACTCAGCCGAAGTGGTGCGCTTCGCCGGCGCGGAGGCGTACTCGATACCGCAACCGCATAACCCGTGGAGCTCCGCAAACCTTGGCAACCCGCCAGGACTTATTGATTGGCCCGGGGCGGATCGAACCGGCGACCTTCCGCTTTTAAGGGGCTTTAGGCGTTCACCTCAACTTGGTTGGGCTGGTCAGAGGCCCTTGACTCGCACCAATCGGCCCGGTCGGCGCACCTGATCTGAAAGTTTGGCCCTATAGGTATCCGGCGAGGCGGCGCGATCTCAAGGCTCCGGGAAGCACCGCCTCGCCGGGCTTGCAAACAGTCCCGTCACGCCACCCAGCGAGGGAACGGTCGCCTCGGAGTCGAATCCCAGCTGATCGATAGTGGCGAAGGCACTTTTTGTCGTAGGTACGTGCGAAGCTAGCGCTGCCGCGTGGCTCCTCAGATTTCTCCGTCAAGACGAATAGGATCAGGTTCGATGGTCTACCTCGACTACAATGCCTCCACTCCGGTTGACCAACGGATTCTTGCTGTGCTGGGCGAGGCCCACGGAGTCTTCGGCAATCCCTCTAGTTTGCAGCACATTGGCGGTCAAGCCGCCGGCGAAATCGTCGAGGAAGCTCGTAACCGCGTGGCTACTTTCGCTCGGCGGCCGGGCCAAGACGTGATCTTCACGAGCGGTGCAACCGAAGCTGCGGTTATTGCGTTGCTCGGCGTGATGCTCGGTGTGAGGGAACGTCCCAATGTAGTGGTATCGGCTGCGGAGCATAAGGCCATCTTGGCCGCAGTCGAGCTTGGCGCTCGGCTGAGTGGGGGTGAGGTCCGCACAGTGTCCGTGGATCGAGATGGCGTGGTCGACCTCAATGAGCTTGACGCGCTCACCGATGACTCGGTGGCTGTGGTTGCGGTCATGGCGGCTAACAACGAGACGGGCGTGCTCGGTCCTGTGGCGGAAGTCGCAGACATCGCAGAGCGTCACGGCGCGTTCACTTTCGTCGACGCTACCCAGTTGGTCGGTAAGGGTTCCCTCGATGAGGTGACGAAGGTGGCGGACATTTTGATTTTCAGCAGTCACAAGGTGTACGGACCGAAAGGGGCTGGTGCACTGATCGCAGACCGGCACGTTCAGAAAGTACTTGTGCCCATTGCCGGCGGCGGCGGCCAGGAACGTGGTCTACGCGGCGGCACTCAGAACACTCCGTCGATCGCGGGCTTCGGGCTAGCGGCTGAACTCGCTATGAAGGAGCAGCTAATGGATGCGGTGCGGGTTGGCCGCCTTGCTGACACGCTGCTCGCGGAGCTAAGGCGTGACCTTAGGGATATCCATGTGAATGGTGCGGGAGCCAAACGGCTCTCCAACACCCTCAACCTGAGATTCGCGGGAGCAGATGCTGAAGCCGTGATGGCATCCATGCCAGACGTCCAAGTTTCTGCGGGCAGCGCATGCCAATCCGCGGTGCCTACGCCGTCACACGTCCTTCTGGCCATGGGTGCGAGCAGTGTTGAGGCATCTGAATCGCTTCGCATCTCGCTCGGACGGCCAACCACCGAAGAAGACGTAAGGGTTGCAGCTCGCTCGATAGCTGCCGCAGTGACCCGCGTACGTGAATTGACGTCAGACTAGGAGGGGCGATTTCATGACGCTTGAGCAATCGGCGACTCCAATGTTCGCTAACCATCAGACTTTTCACCCGCGCTTCGGCTGGATCAAGAAAGGTTTCGATGCTGCGGCGCGCAACCCGAATATCTTCAACGAGTTGACAGCTCCAGTCGAGCTGGGGGTCGGCAAGAACATGGTGGAGGCGATTCGCTTTTGGGCCTTGGCTACGAAAGTGATCGCTCGGCGCCCCCACCCAGAGCGCCCACGCACCTCGGTTTACACACCGACCCGCATTGGCCGTGCACTTCTAGACGACCGAGTGGGCCTTGACCCGTTTATTGAAGACTCGGTTACCTTGTGGATACTGCATTGGCACGCTGTAACAGAGAACTCAATCCTTCCGGTGTGGCGCTTGGCGTTCAACGATTTCGGCGCACTTGAGTTTACCGAGGCTGAGCTACTGCAGTTTTGCCTCGATGAGATAGCCGCCACCACATGGTCTCAGCCGATGAAAAGCAGTGTGCAGAAAGATGTTGATTGCCTTTTGCGTATGTACTCTCGCCGCGAGACGCAAGGACGGCAGACAGTCGATGACCTTCTTGACTCGCCGTTCCGAGAACTAGGTCTGATCCGTCCGACGCGGGGGATGAAGAAGCACGCGTACCGAATGATCCGCGGAGCAAAGCCAACCTTGCCAGCCGCGGCAATCACCTTCGCGTGCCTCGACTACCTGGCTCGCGGCGTCGAGGGAAATCAAACCGTTACACTCACACGGCTCGCGGCCGATTCCGGGTCACCGGGTCGCCTAATGAAGATAACCGAGCAAGATATTGCCGAAGCGATTGAAGAGTGCCAAGCCTCAGTCGGGCATCTCCGACTCATCCGGCCGGCTGGCTCGAGGCAGCTCGCCATTAGCGCACCTGCTGCCCACGTGGCATTCGAGCTGCTTGCGGCCAGGCGGGCACAGCATGCCGACCTACCGCCGTTGTCGGATTGGGCATTCGTAGGGCCTGCAGCTACCGAGCCGCAGCTTCCCGACACAGCAATTGAGCGTCTGCTCCGAAAAGCTCAACGGGCGCGCGCGCAGAGGGATGGGGACGCCGCATGAATACCACACTCGCTGACTATGTCAAGACCAGCGATCGATTCAGCAGGTCCGCTAATGTAGAGCGTGACCACGGTGGCGCTGCAATCGATGGTTACATTCCCACCGGTCGCGCGCTCGATGTGATATCCCGGATTGCGAACGGACTCAGCGATCCGGCAGCGGGCCGCACATTCACGATCACGGGGCCTCACGGCGGCGGCAAATCCTCGCTCGCCGTCTTTCTCGACGGCCTCCTCGCAGGCTCGGCTACCGCTGAATTCAAACGCGCGCATGGGATTCTGAACAGCGTTGCACCGGCTGTCGGTGCATCGCTACGTGGCGGAATGCAATCGGTAAACGTTGGTAAGGCTGGCTTCATCCGAGCTTTCGCAACCGCACGTAATGAGCCAGTGGCGGCGACTATTGCTCGCGCACTACATGCAGGCGCGCGCCGGCATCATCGCGGTACCGAGGCCCTCGTACCGAGCGACTTCTTCGACGGAAACGGCACCATCAGCCCAGAAGTCATTCGGACACTCGTTGAAACGATGACCCAGAACCAACCCCTGCTTCTTGTTGTTGACGAATTTGGCAAGAACTTGGAGTATTTCGCGAAGTCTGGCAGCGATGGTGACCCTTTCCTCCTGCAAGAGCTAGCCGAGATGACGCAGGGCGCCCTGGCGGCGCCACTTGTCATCGTTACCATGCAACATCTGTCTTTTGATGAATATGTCCAGGGCAGCTCCACCACTCGGCGACGCGAGTGGGCAAAGGTGCAAGGTCGCTTTCAAGATATCCCGTACGTTGAAACGCCTTCGCAGTCACGCAGGCTCATCGCCTCCGCACTCAAACAAGATGGCGCCTTCCAGCGTGCAGCAGATCGCTGGATATCCAATCATCGAAATGCGTTGGAGTCCCAAGGCTTACGCGACGTCGCAGATGATGCGCCCCGTGCAATGCCTCTCCATCCGATAGCGCTTGCCGTTCTGCCCGAGTTATGCAGCCGTTACGGGCAGAACGAGCGCACATTATTTTCTTTCCTAACGGGTGCCGAGCCTTACGCTCTGCCCAAGTACCTCCAGAAGGCAGCGTGGAAGCCGAAAGAGCCAATTCCATTCGCTGGCCTAGATCTCCTCTATGACTACTTCCTAGAATCATCGGGAAACATGATTGGCGTCGCCGACAGCGCCAGCCGGTGGATCGAGATCGAAACCCGTATCCGCGATACACCGGGGCTCTCCTCGGCGCAACTCAAGGTGTTGAAGACAATCGGACTGCTTAACCTAGTCGCGAGCGGTGGTCGGATCAGAGCGTCAGAGGGATTGCTTCGCCTAGCCCTAGATTCTGATCCAGAGTGCGGAGCAGATCTGGGAACTCTCGTCAAGTCGTTGGTTGACGCGGGATTGATTACCTACCGAGCCTTCTCAGACGAGTACAGGATCTGGCAAGGATCCGATTACAACCTTCGTCAGGTAATCGAAAATGCCCGCAGCTCGTACGCTGCAGCCGATCTCGGCGACTTGTTGATGAGCGCGTCGAGCTTGGAACCTCTTGTAGCAGGGCGTCACAGTCAGCGAACCGGTGTGTTGCGGGTGTTTTCACGAAGCTTTAGCGGTGCATACGGAGTCGCGGTCGATGAACTCGACGCCACATTGGACGGCATCGTGTACTACGCAATAGACCCGAAACTGAATCCGCTGGAGGCTGTTCGCCCGGCTGACGGACGACCCGCTATTTATGTTGTGCCGGAGGACATATCAGCGGTACGCGAAGCCGCAATCAATGCTGCCGCACTGAATTCGGCTCTGCAGAGCGCCGAATCGGAAGGCGCCGATTGGGTGGCCCGCAGTGAGCTGGTTGAGAGAGCCTCTGCGGCACAGCAGAGACTGCAAGTCGTTATCGCCGACACA
>NZ_LZKY01000060.1:0-4240 GCF_001673055.1 Mycobacterium sp. 1245801.1 | reverse complement strand
GACGACGCCGCCAATACCCCACCCCCACACCAGCACCGGCCACATACAACTCACCAACCACCCCCACCGGCACCGCACGCAACCACTGGTCCAGGACAAAGAACGCCAGGTGATCCAACGGCACCCCGATGGGACTGACAATGCTCTCGAGGTCACCGGCCCCGATCTCTCGGTATGAAGCGTGCACCGTGGTTTCGGTGGTGCCGTACATGTTGACCAGTCGTGGCAGCCGTGGGTGGCTGCCCAGCCACGGCCGAAGACGTTGCGGTTCAAGCGCTTCCCCACCGAACACCACCGTCTGCAGTCTTAGCCGCTCTCCCAGCCCGGGCTCGAGAGTGTCGGCGGTTTGCAGTGCATAGAACGCCGACGGCGTCTGGCTCAGAACGCTGACCTGTTCGCTGACCAGCAAGGCATGTAGATCCTGTGGGGAACGCACCACCGAGTCAGGCACGACCACCAGCCGACCGCCACGCAGTAAGGCGCCCCAGATCTCCCACACCGAGACGTCGAACGCCAGCGAATGCCATTGTGACCACACCGAGCCGGGCCCCGGCGGCAGTGCGGGATCCAGCGCGGCCAGCAGCCGGGTGACGTTGTGATGGGTCACCGCAACCCCTTTGGGGACACCGGTGGTGCCCGAGGTGTAGATCAGATAGGCGATATCCTGTGGCGCCGGGGCCGGCAGCGCGGTGGCGGGTTGGGAATCGGCAGCGGAGTCAGCGAGGTCGATCACCACCACGTCGTACGGGTCCAGCCGGCCGGCCAATCCCGCACCGGCCAGGACGGCGACTGGGTCGGCATCGGTGAGCATGAAACCGATCCGGGTGTCGGGATGGGCGGGGTCGATCGGCACGTACGCTGCCCCCGTCTTGAGCACCGCTAGGATCGCCGTCACAGACTCGGCCGCGTGGGGGATCAGTAGGGCAACCCGTTCACCGGTGCGGGCTCCGTGTCTAACCAACAAGTGCGCCAACCGGTTCGACGCCTCATCGAGGTCTCGGTAACTCATGTTGCGGTGTTCGAAAGTGACCGCCACGGCTTGTGGGGTCTGCGCAACCTGGGCGGCGAATGCCTCGGGAATTGACACCGCCCTCGGCGTGGGCGCGGTCAAGACCGACCGATTACTCGAGCCGTCCAGCACGGCACGCTCAACCGGGCCGACGACGTCAATCGACGACAGTCGTTTGTCACAGCTGGCGGTCATGGCAGCCAGCAATCGCGGTAGGTGATTGATCAGTGCGTCGATGGTGGCCGCGTCGATCACGTCGGTGTCGTATTCGACTCGGATGCCCAGTTCGCGACCGGGAATCACCTGCACGGTCAGCGGGTAGTGGTTGTATTCGCGACTGGTGATCTCGGTGATGGTGATACCGCCTGCGTCGAGCAGTCCGGCGGTGTCGATGGGATAGTTCTCGTAGACGAACAGGGTGTCGAAAAGCGCCGTGACGCCGGCGATCTGCTGGAGGTCGCTGAGCGCCAAGTGCTGGTGTTCGGCGGTGTCGTTGTGAAAGGCCTGGAGTTGGTCCAGGAGGTCGGCGACGGTAGTTGCGGCCGCGATACGCGCGCGCACGGGCGTGGTGTTGATCAGCAAACCGACCATCGATTCGACGCCCTGCACATCGACGGTCCGCCCCGACGTCACGGTGCCGAAGGCGACGTCGTGCTGACCGGTGAACAGGACGAGCATCTGGGCCCACGCGGCGTGCAGCACGGTGCTGAGGGTGGTATGCCTCGAGCGTGCCAGGTCACGAAGGGCCCCGGTGGTTTCGGCTGAGATTCGTAACGATTCGACACCTCGGCGCCCGAGGGTCGGGGTTCTTGCCGGGGCTACCAGGGTGGGACTCTCAAACCCGTTGAGCGCCTTGATCCATGTCAATTTGGCCGCGCCATGGTCTTGGCGGGCAAGCCAGCTGATTAGCCTGCGATACGGTGCCGGCTCGGGCAACCGGTGCCCCTGATAGCAGGCCAAGATCTCCCGCAGAAGGATCGGCAGCGACCAACCATCCAGCACGATGTGGTGATTGGTCAATACCAGCCGATGCTGATCTGTAGTGGTGCGGATCAGCGCGGCCCGGAAAGGGGATCCCTCGGTGAGGTCGCTGACCGCGGCGCGCTCAGCGGCGCACACACGCTTGATCCCTCCCTCGACGTCGGTGCTGCCCTCGAGGTCCACATATTGCCAGGTGATTTCGGGATCGGTAGCGATGATCTGCACCGGCTCGCTGAAGCGGGTGCAGAATTCGGCGCAGAGGTGGGGATGTCGTTTGACTATGTTGTGCAGCGAATCGCGCAGCCGGGTCGGTTCCAAGGGGCCAGACAGGACGGTTTCCAGCTGCACCGCATAGATGTCGTCGCTCGAGTCGCATGCGAGGGTGGCATGGAACAACAGTCCCTGCTGCAGCGGCGTGAGGGGCAGCACGTCGGCGATCCGGTATCCCTGTTGTAGCTCGTCGATCTGTCGCTGGCTGAGTCGGGCCGGCACGATGTCGGAGGGTGTCAGCCCTCCTCCGCCGGCGCGGACATGTCGGGAGATGCCCGCTAGCGCCTCGAACCACAATCGATTCAGCCGGTCTATCTGTTCGCGGTCGAGAACCGTTGTCGCCCACGTCCAGTTGGACTGGATTCGCGGTCCGGAAGGGGTGTTCACCGTGGCGGCGTTGAGTTCAACGGTGTGCGCCAACGGCATTGGTATGGCCGAGGCCATGCTCGTCACCCACAAACTGTCTTGGTCGACACGCCAGAGTTCGCCGGAGAACTCGCCGGTCTCTGCGCCGAGGCGACCCAGATAGTTGAATCCGATCGCCGGGTCGACGCCCTTCAGGTCCACGTCGGGGTTCAGGTAGCGCAGCAGGCCATAGGTCAAGCGATCAGGCAAGGCACGCAGCTGTTCCTTGGCGTCCTTGATCACCGGTCCCAACGCGGCATCACCGGCGACTACCTGCGGCCAGGACAGCTCCCCGGCGACCAGCGATATCGGGTACTTGGTGGTGAACCATCCCACCGTGCGCGATAGATCGACATGGGCGGCCAGCTCTTCGTGGCGGCCGTGGCTCTCGACGTCGATGCCGATCGGCGCCCCGGCGGCGCCGAGAAACTCGTTGCAGGCCAACCAGAACGCAATCAACAGGATGTCCTGCACCCCAGCGTGAAACGCCGCAGGTACCTCAGCGATCAGCTGCTGGGTCGTTTCGACATCCAAGACCGCGGACAACCGCCCCGCCGTGGCATAGGTGTCCACCTCCGGTCGCGCGGCCGCTAACGTCGCGGGCGTCGTTAAGACCTGACGCCATGCGTCGGCAAATTTCGCCACCGCTGCGTTGTGGGCGTGTTCGTGCAGCAGTGCTGTCCAGGTGGAAAACGACGTCCCACCCGACGGAAGCACGATGCCCTGCCCAGCTCGACACTGGGCCCAGGCAATGTTGATGTCCTCCAAGATGATTCGCCAGGAGACGCCATCTACGACCAAATGGTGGGCGATCAAAACCAACTGCTGCGGGCGAGGCACCCACAAAGCGCTGAGCATGATCCCGGACGCGGGGTTCAGCCGGGACCGCGCCGTCATCAGGGCCTCATCGGACAGCGCGTCCACCTGCTGCAGGCAGTCCTGCGCCCGCAGCGATCCGGCCTCGGGCACCGTCAGCGACCAGCCACCGGCGCCATCGTCGTCGACCCGCAACCGTAACATCGCGTGCCGATCCAGCAGCGCCTGCAGCAGCGCCACCACGTCGGCCTCGGTCACGCCGACCGGGGCCCGCACCACGACGGTCTGGTTGAACAAATCGACCGGGCCCGCGACGTCGCGCAACCAGCCCATGATCGGGGTCGCCATGACGGGGCCGATACCCTCGTCGGCGACGGCGACCTCCCCGTCGGTGAAGATCGCCACCCGAGCCAGTCGGGCTACCGTCTGCTCGACAACGACATCCCGTGGCCGACACAACACCCCAGCAGTTCGCGCACGGGACACCACCTGCATCGACAAGATGCTGTCCCCGCCGAGCTCGAAGAACGAATCGTCGACCCCGACCCGCTCGACACCCAGCACCCCCGCATAGACAGCAGCCAGGATCTCCTCCAGCGCGGTCGCCGGAGCGCGGTAGGGGTCACGGCCGCGATACTGCGGGGCCGGTAGGGCGTGCTGGTCGAGTTTGCCGTTGACGGTCAGCGGCATGGCGTCGAGGACCACGATCGCAGCCGGCACCATATAGGCCGGCAACAGCTCACCCAGCCGAGCACGAGC
>NZ_LZKY01000059.1:0-1232 GCF_001673055.1 Mycobacterium sp. 1245801.1 | reverse complement strand
GACGCCCTGGCCGCCGCCGACAAGCAGAGCCGGCTGCAACAGGCATGACGTCGCGCGACGATGCAGAGTGAAACGATGAGGAGAAGCGCGACAACCCAGCTCAGCCTGCGGCGCACGATCGACGATGCTGCGGCCACCCTTGCCGAGGCGGGAATCGATTCTGCGCGTTGGGATGCCGAACAGCTGGCCGCGCACCTGGCGGGCACCGATCGCGGACGCCTATCCCTGCTCGACCCGCCGGACGCGGACTTCCTGGGGCGCTACCGCGATGTCGTGGCCGCGCGCTCGCGACGTGTTCCCCTGCAACATCTGCTGGGGACCGCGGCGTTCGGGCCCGTCCTCCTGCACGTCGGCCCCGGGGTTTTCATACCCCGCCCGGAGACCGAAGCGCTGCTGGAATGGGCTAGGGCACAACAACTTCCGCCGCGACCTGTCATCGTCGACCTGTGCACGGGGTCGGGCGCCCTGGCGGTGGCGCTGGCCCACCACTTGCCCGGGGCGCGAATCGTCGCCATCGACAACTCTGACGCCGCCCTCGAGTACGCCCGCCGCAACGCGCAAGGCACGGAGGTCGAGCTGATCTGCGCCGACGTCACAGAGCTGGCCGGCGAGCCGGGCCCGCTCGCCGATCTGGATGGCCGGGTCGACCTTGTGGTGGCCAACCCGCCCTACGTTCCCGATGGTGCTGTGCTGGATCCCGAAGTCGCGCAACATGATCCGCACCAGGCCGTCTTCGCCGGCCCGGACGGAATGGCGGTGATCGCGCCGCTGCTCAGCCTCGCCGGTCGCTGGCTGTGTCCGGGAGGACTCATCGGCGTCGAGCACGATGACACCACCGCGGCGCAGACCGTGGAATTGTTCGACCGCACAGGGGCATTCGACGACGTCCGGGCCCGCCGAGACCTGACCGGGCGGCCACGGTTCGTCACGGCCCGCAGGAGAGCGGAACGGGGGAGGGGCGGCGCCCATGACTGACGTCTTCGACTGTGCGGATCCCGATCAGCGCTCACTCGGAATCGCCGCCGCCGCGGCAGCGCTCAAGGGTGGCCGCCTGGTTGTCATGCCGACCGACACGGTCTATGGGATCGGCGCCGATGCGTTCAACAGCGCGGCGGTCTCCGCGCTGCTGTCGGCGAAGGGGCGCGGGCGCGACATGCCGGTGGGCGTGCTGGTCGGCTCCTGGCACACCATCGAGGGGCTCGTGTACACCATGCCGCACGGGGCCCGCGACC
>NZ_LZKY01000058.1:0-16584 GCF_001673055.1 Mycobacterium sp. 1245801.1 | reverse complement strand
ATCGTTTCACTCTGCATCGTCGCGCGACGTCATGCCTGTTGCAGCCGGCTCTGCTTGTCGGCGGCGGCCAGGGCGTCGAACAGGGCGTCCAGGTCACCGTCGAGGACCTGATCGAGATTGTGCGACTTGAAGTTGATGCGGTGATCCGCGATCCGGTTCTCCGGGAAGTTGTAGGTGCGGATGCGCTCGCTGCGGTCCACCGTGCGGATCTGGCTGGCCCGGTCCGCCGAGGCATCGGCGAGCGCCTGCTCTTCGGCCAGGGCCTGCAGACGGGCGGCCAGCACCTGCAGGGCGCGGGCCTTGTTCTGCAGCTGCGAGCGCTCGTTCTGGCAGGTGACGACGATGCCGGTGGGCAGGTGCGTGATGCGCACCGCGGAGTCGGTGGTGTTGACGCCCTGGCCGCCCTTGCCCGACGAGCGGTAAACGTCGATGCGCAGGTCCGACTCGTCGATCTGCACCTCGCCGACTTCTTCGGGTTCGGGATACACCAGCACGCCGGCCGCCGAAGTGTGAACGCGGCCTTGGGATTCGGTCACCGGGACGCGTTGCACCCGGTGCACTCCGCCCTCGAATTTCATCCGGGACCAGACCCCGTCGGCGCTGTCGCCCTTGCTGGCGATGGCCAGCGTCGCGTCCTTGTAGCCGCCCAGATCCGAGGTGGTCTCATCCAGCACGGTGACGGTCCAGCCGTGCCGCTCGGCGTAGCGGATGTACATCCGCGCCAAGTCGGCGGCGAACAAGGCCGACTCTTCGCCGCCCTCACCGGATTTCACTTCGAGGACGATGTCGTCGGCGTCATGCGGGTCGCGCGGGGCCAGCATGTCGGTGAGCTGGGTGTCCAGCTCGGCCACCTGGGCTTCCAGATCCGTGACCTCGGCGGCGAAGGAGGCGTCGTCGGCGGCCAGCTCTCGCGCCGTCTCCAAGTCGTCGCGGGCGGCCGCCAACTTGCGGTAGGTGCCCACGATTGGGGCCAGCCGGGCGAACCGGCGTCCGGCCTTGCGCGCCTCGTCGGGATTGCTGTGCAATTCGGGGTCGGCCAGCCGGCGTTCGAGGTCGGCGTGCTCGGCCAGCAGCACGTCTATGGTCTGTACCGGTTTGGTCACTGCCTTACCTCCTGCCCCGTTTCGCCCGTCGTTGCCACAAACGCAAACCGACGCCCGGCCCGTGCGAGGAGTCGCACAGTTCGGGCGTCGGTATCCGAGCTATTTGTCGGCAGCAGCTCCGGCGTTGCGCTTGCCGTAGCGCTTCTCGAAGCGGGCCACCCGGCCACCGCTGTCCAGGATCTTCTGCTTGCCGGTGTAGAAGGGGTGGCACTGCGAGCAGACCTCGACGACGATGCGGCCGCCGTCCTTGGTGCTGCGCGTCTGGAAGGTGTTGCCACAACCGCAGAGCACCGTGGTCTCCGCGTAGGCGGGGTGAATGTCAGCTTTCATGATTCCTCTTCGATCGTGTCGAGCGTGATTATGCCAGGTCAACCCCTGTCCTCCCAAAACACGGGGACGCCCCCTGGCATTCCCGGCCCGTGGGTGGCCGGCGCGAGACATAGACCACGACGATCGCACGCGGCGTGTCGGGTGCGTGGTTTACGTGTCGCGGCCGCCGGCGGACCGGGTTAGTCGTTGTCCATCCCGGGGGTCGTCTTGGACACCTGGACCAGGAACTCGTAGTTGTTCTTCGTCTTGCGCAGCTGCGACATCAGCAGGTCGATGGCCTGGTGTGAGTCCAGCCCCGACAGCACGCGGCGCAGCTTGTGCACGATGCCGAACTCGTCCGGCGAGAGCAGCAGCTCGTCCTTGCGCGTACCGGACGGGTTGACGTCGACCGCGGGGAAGACCCGCCGCTCGGAGATCTTGCGGTCCAGCTTCAGCTCGGCGTTACCGGTGCCCTTGAACTCCTCGAAGATGACCGTGTCACCGGTGGAGCCCGTCTCGACCATCGCG
This sequence comes from Mycobacterium sp. 1245801.1, assembly GCF_001673055.1. Classification (NCBI taxonomy): domain Bacteria; kingdom Bacillati; phylum Actinomycetota; class Actinomycetes; order Mycobacteriales; family Mycobacteriaceae; genus Mycobacterium; species Mycobacterium sp. 1245801.1. The sequence goes on along the minus strand of NZ_LZKY01000058.1, from coordinate 14,644 downwards.
GTGGCGATGATGGTCAGCGATCCGCCTTCCTCGATGTTGCGGGCCGCACCCAGGAACCGCTTGGGCGGGTACAACGCGGTGGAGTCGACACCACCGGACAGGATCCGGCCCGACGCCGGCGACGCGTTGTTGTACGCGCGCCCGAGGCGGGTGATCGAGTCCAGCAGCACGACGACGTCCTTGCCCTGCTCGACCAGCCGCTTTGCCCGCTCGATCGCCAGCTCGGCGACCGAGGTGTGGTCGGACGGCGGCCGGTCGAAGGTCGACGCGATGACCTCACCCTTGACCGAGCGGGTCATGTCGGTGACCTCCTCGGGACGCTCGTCGACGAGCACGACCATGAGGTGGCATTCCGGGTTGTTCTTGGTGATCGCGTTCGCGATGTCCTGCAGGATCGTGGTCTTACCGGCCTTGGGCGGCGACACGATCAGCGCGCGCTGGCCCTTGCCGATCGGCATGATCAGGTCGATGACCCGGGTGGTCAGCCGGTCGCTGGTGGTCTCCAGACGCAGGCGCTGGTTGGGGTACAACGGCGTCAGCTTGGAGAAGTCGGGACGCTTCTTGGCGTCCTCGACCGAGCCGCCGTTGACGCTGTCCAGTCGCACCAACGGGTTGAACTTCTGCCGCTGGTTGGGCTGTTCGCCTTCCTTGGGCACGCGGACCGCGCCGGTGACGGCGTCACCGCGACGAAGGCCGTTCTTGCGCACCATGTTCATCGACACGTAGACGTCGTGCGGGCCGGCCAGGTAGCCGGAGGTGCGCACGAAGGCGTAATTGTCGAGAACGTCAAGGATGCCGGCTACCGGCTGGACGACGTCGTCCTCGCGCAGTTCGGTGTCGCCACCCTCGCCGGATCGCTCGCCCCGGCGGCGGCGGTCGCGGAAGCGGCGTCCCCGCCGGCCCTGACGGCCCTCGCCGTCGTCGTCCTGTTGGTTGGAGCCGCCGCGGCCCTGCTGGCCGCCCGAGTTCTGATCCTGGTCGTTGCCGCCGCCGTCCTGGCCGCGGTCGTCGTTCTGGTTGTCGTTTTTGGGCTTCTGGCGCCGCTCGGCCTCACCGGTGGCTGCGCCGTCACGGCCGCCCGAGCCCTCGCGGTCGGCCTCGTCGTTGCCGCGGCCGGCCGAACCGGCCTCGCGGGAGGCGCCGCGTCGTTCGCGGCGGGGCGTCTCGGTGCTGGCGCCGTTCTGGTCGCCCTTGGCGGCCGGCGCTTCTGCGCTGTCGGTGCCGTTCTTGGCGTTGTCGTTGATGTCCGACTTGCCGCTGTCCTCAGCGGTCTTGGTGCCATTGGCCGGAACGCCATTGGCCTGTCCCCGGACTTCTTTGATCGCGGCGATCAGTTCGTTCTTACGCATGCCCGACGTCCCTTTGACGCCAACTTGATTGGCCAGCGCGCGCAGCTCGGGCAGCACCATCGTGGACAGTGCACCTCCCGAGACGGCGGGTTTCGCGTCTGGAGTGTCAGTCACGGCGTTCGACAGTTGATTGGCGTCAGTGTTTTCGCCAGCCGTGAACAGGTCCGTATCAGTCACGGATTTCCTTTCTTCCCCCGCTGATCAGGTCATACGGGGGGTTCGTTGCATTCAGGCAATTGCCGAGTGCGCCCAATCATCGACTCTGCAACGGTGATCGCCTGGATCGGCGGAGTAAACGGCGAACCTCGTCCACAAGAAGAATTGGTGTTGTCCTAGCGGCAAGGCAGTATGGATGCAGATGCAGATGCTGCGATTGCTGGACGGCTCCGAGGATAGCCCCCATCCCTGTCGGAAGCAAGCAAACCCTCCGGCCACCCTGTGGATCAACCGACGACGGTGACCCCCGGGCTCCAGCGAACAGGTTCGCCAGCCGTCATTTTGGTGATGGCAAATCCGTGTGTCGCCCCGTACTCCACCACTTCGGAGGGGAGCTCCGACGCCGTGGTCAGCGCAATCAGCGATGGTCCGGCCCCGGAGAGCGTCGTCGCAACGTTATGACGCCGCAGCAGCCGCAAATATTCCGCCGAGGCCGGCATGGCCGGTGCGCGCTGCGGCTGGTGCAACACGTCCTCGGTCGCCGCCATGAGCAGGTCGGGGCGCTCGGTCAGCGCCACCACCAGCAACGCCGCGCGACTAACGTTGAAGCGGGCGTCCTCGTGGCTGACCTGCGCGGGCAGCAGCACGCGGGTCTCCGCGGTGAGCGAGCGTTCCTCGGGAATCGCGGAGTACAGGTGGATATCGGGGTGCAGTCGCAGCGGCACCGCCGCGTACGCGGGGCGATCACCACCGCGGTCCACCCACGACACGACCGCACCGCCCAGGACGGCGGCCGCCGCGTTGTCGGGATGACCCTCGAACTCCGAGGACAGCTGGATCAGCTGGGTCTCGCTGAGGGGATTTGAATCCGCCTGTGCGACAAGGCCATTAGCGGCCGCCAGCCCGCCAACCACCGCGGCCGCGGACGAGCCGAGCCCGCGCGAATGCGGGATGGCGTTGCGGCAACGCACCAGAAGGCCCGGTGCGCGGACCCCGACGGCCCGCAGCCCACATTCCACGGCACGCACCACCAGGTGCTCCGGACCTACCGGCAGCTGACCCGCCCCCTCGCCCTCGACCAACACCACCAAGCCGGAATCGGTTGTTTCGACGGTGATTTCGTCATAGAGGCTCAACGCCAGGCCGATGCTGTCGAAGCCGGGACCGAGGTTGGCGCTGGACGCCGACACCACCGCGCTGGCCACCAGCCCCGCGGGCAGCATCGGGGTCATCAACAGCCCTTCGTTGCGAGCGCGCACATTTGTCAGGCCAGCCCCAGCTTTTCGACCACCAAGCCCGGATCCACCGGCAGCGGGGTCACGGTCGGCATGTCGCGCAGCGCGGTGTCGGGGTCCTTGAGGCCGTTGCCGGTCACCGTGCACACGACCGTCGACCCGCGGGCCACCCAACCGTCGTCGACGGCCTTGAGCAGTCCGGCGATGCTGGCCGCCGAGGCCGGTTCGACGAACACGCCTTCGGACTCGGCCACCAGGTGATAGGCGGCCAGGATCTCCTCGTCGGTCGCGGCCAGGAACCGGCCATTCGATTGCTGCTGCGCGTCAACGGCCGCCGTCCACGACGCGGGCGCGCCGATGCGGATGGCGGTCGCGATGGTCTCCGGGTTCTTTACCGGCGCGCCGTGCACCAGCGGGGCCGCACCGGCCGCCTGGGTGCCCAGCATGCGCGGCAACCTCTCGATCAGCCCTTCGTGGTGATACTCGGTGTATCCCTTCCAGTACGCGGTGATGTTGCCCGCGTTGCCGACCGGCAGGGCGTGCACGTCGGGCGCGGTTCCCAGCGCGTCGACGATCTCGAACGCCGCCGTCTTCTGGCCCTCGATGCGCACCGGGTTGACCGAGTTGACCAAGGCGATGGTCGGGAAGTCGGCGGCCATCTTGCGGGCCAACTCCAGACAATCGTCGAAGTTACCGTCGATCTGGATGATCTTGGCGCCGTGCATGACCGCCTGCGCGAGCTTGCCCATCGCGATTTTGCCCTGCGGTATCAGCACCGCGCAGGTGATGCCGGCGCGCGCCGCGTAGGCCGCCGCCGACGCCGAGGTGTTTCCGGTGGACGCGCACAGCACCGCCTGCTGGCCGCGCGCCAGCGCATCGGTGACCGCCATCGTCATGCCCCGGTCTTTGAACGAGCCGGTGGGATTGAGGCCTTCGACCTTGAGATGCACGCTGCAGCCGGTCTTTTCCGAGAGCCGACGCGCCGCGATCAGGGGGGTGCCACCCTCGAGCAGGGTGACCGGGGTCCAGTCGTCGCCCACGGGCAACCGGTCCCGGTAGGCCTCGATGAGACCCGGCCACGGTTTGTGGACGGCGGTGCGCGGGGCGCTCATAGGGTGGTCCCTTCCAGTCGCAGCACGCTGGTCACGCTCTGCACGACGTCCAAATCGGCCAGCGCCTCCACGGTTTCGGACAGCGCGGCATCGGTGGCGCTGTGGGTGACCACCACGATGCGGGCGCCCACCCGTCGTCCGTCCTCGTCCGCGACGCCTTCCTGACGAACTTCGGCGATGCTCACCTCGCGCTTGGCGAATTCGGCCGCGACCGAGGACAGCACGCCGGGCTTGTCGGCGACGTTCATGCTGACGTAGTAGCGCGTGGAGATGAAACCCATTGGTGCGATGGGCAGTTGGGCGTACTTGGATTCCTTCGGCCCGCGGCTGCCCAGCACCCGGTTGCGCGCGGCCATCACCATGTCACCGGCCACCGCGGACGCGGTCGGCGCGCCGCCGGCGCCCTGACCGTAGAACATCAGCCGGCCGGAGGCCTTCGCCTCGACCACCACCGCGTTGAACGCGCCGTTGACCGTGGCCAGCGGGTGTGACAGCGGCACCAGCGCCGGATAGACGCGCGCCGAAACCCGTTCTTGGCCATCGTCGGTCGTGATGCGCTCGCAGATGGACAGCAGCTTGATGGTGCAACCGAGGGCCCGGGCCGACTCGAAGTCGGCCGGGGTGACCTTGGTGATGCCCTCGCGGTAGACGTCGTCGGCGGTCACCCGGGTGTGGAAGGCGATGGACGCCAGGATCGCGGCCTTGGCCGCCGCGTCGTAGCCCTCGACGTCGGCGGTGGGGTCGGCCTCGGCGTAGCCCAGCGCGCTGGCTTCGGCCAGCGCCGTGTCGTAGTCGGCGCCGGTGCTGTCCATCGCGGACAAGATGTAGTTAGTGGTGCCGTTGACGATGCCGGCCACCCGCAGCACCGTGTCGCCGGCCAGCGACTGTGTGAGCGGGCGGATGACCGGAATGGCGCCCGCGACGGCCGCCTCGAAATACAGGTCAACGTGCGCGCTTTCGGCGGCCTGTGCCAGCTCGCCGGTGGAGGTGGCCAGCAGCGCCTTGTTCGCGGTGACGACCGACTTACCGTGCTCGAGGGCGCACAGGATGGCCTTGCGGGCCGGTTCCACCGGCCCCATCAGTTCCACGACGATGTCGACGTCGTCGCGCGCGGCGAGCTCTTCGATGTCGTCGGTGAGCAGTTCGACCGGGACACCGCGGTCATCGGCGACGCGGCGCACTCCGATGCCACGCAACACCAGGGGTGCGCCGACACGGGCGGCAAGGTCATCGGCGCTGTCCTCGATTATTCGGACAACTTCGCTGCCGACGTTGCCCAACCCGAGTACCGCTACACCGACCGGCTTTTCGTCACGGGGCACAGTTTCACCTCACTTCCAGACTTAGGAGATCGTCGACCGTCTCGCGCCGCAAGATCAGACGCGCGCGGCCGTCGCGCACCGCGACGACGGCGGGGCGGCAGATCATGTTGTAACGGCTCGACAATGAATAGCAGTAGGCGCCGGTAGCGGCCACCCCGAGCAGGTCGCCGGGCCGCAGATCGCCGGGAACCCAGGTGTCGCGCACCACGATATCGCCGCTCTCGCAATGCTTTCCGACGACACGAGCCAACTCCGCCGGCGCATCGCTGAGCCGCGAGACGAGCCGGGCGTCGTACTGCGCGTCATACAGGGCGGTGCGGATGTTGTCGCTCATACCGCCGTCGACGCTGACGTAGCGCCGGTGTGCGGTGGCGCTGACGTCGACGTCCTTCACGGTGCCCACCTCGTAGAGCGTGATGGTGCCCGGCCCAGCGATCGCGCGCCCGGGCTCGACCACCAGCCGCGGGGTCGGCAGTCCGACGGCCGCCGACTCGTTGCGCACAATCGCGCTCAGCTTGGCGGCCAGCTCACCCATCGGCGGCGGATCGTCGGCGGCGAGGTAGGAAATGCCAAGCCCGCCACCGAGATCCACGGTGGAGATCTGCGCCGTCTTGTCGACACCGAACCGCTCCGCGGCGTCGTGCAACAGGCCGATGACCCGGTGCGCGGCGATTTCGAAGCCGGCGACGTCGAAGATCTGCGAACCGATGTGACTGTGCAGACCCACCAGCCGCAGGTGCTGGGTCTCGAATACCTTGCCCACGGCGTCCAGGGCCGCACCGCTGGCCAACGACAGGCCGAACTTCTGGTCCTCGTGCGCGGTGGAGATGAACTCGTGGGTGTGCGCCTCGACGCCGACCGTGAGACGAACGAAGACGTCCTGGACGATGCCCGCCTCGGCCGCGATGGCATCGAGGCGCTCGATCTCGATCATCGAGTCCAAGACGACATGCCCGACACCGGCTTTGACCGCCGCCGTCAGTTCGACGACGGATTTGTTGTTGCCGTGAAAGGTGATCCGATCCGGTGGGAAGTTGGCGTGCAACGCGACGGCCAGTTCACCGCCGGTGCACACGTCGAGCGACAGCCCTTCTTCGTCGATCCAGCGCGCGATCTCGCTGCACAGGAACGCCTTGGCGGCATAGTGCACGTTCTTGCCGCCACCGAAGGCGGTCGCGATCTCGCGACAGCGGGACCGAAAGTCGTCCTCGTCGACGACGAACAGCGGGGTGCCGTACTCCTGGGCAAGGTCGGTCACCGGGACTCCCGCGATGGCGGCGACTCCATCGTCATTGCGAACTGTGTTGCGCGGCCACACGTTCGGCGCCAGCAGCAGCAACTCCTCGGGGGATTGCGGCCGCAGCGGGCTTTCGGCGTGGCGGGCCTCTTCGGCGTGCCGAGGACCGGCGGGGTGAACGTTCACATTCGCTCCGGAGCCGTGACGCCCAGTATCGCCAGGCCGTTGGCGATCACCTGGCGGGTCGCCTGGCACAGCGCCAGGCGTGCGGTGTGCAGGTCGCTCGGTTGCTCATCGCCCTGCGGCAAGACCCGGCAGGAGTCGTAGAACCGGTGGTAGTCGCCGGCGAGGTCTTCCAGGTACCGGCACACCCGGTGGGGTTCGCGCAAGGTGGCCGCCGTGTCGAGCACCCGCGGGAACTCGCCGATGGTGCGCAGCAGCGTCCCCTCCTTGTCGTGGCTGAGCAACTCGAGGTGGCCTTCAAAACCGGCGCCGCCGGGGATCAGGCCGAGTTCGGCCGCGTTGCGGGCCAGCGCCGAGAGTCGGGCATGCGCGTATTGCACGTAATAGACCGGATTTTCATTCGACGCCGACGACCACAGCGCGAGGTCGATGTCGATCGGGGTGTCCACCGAGGAGCGGATCAGGCTGTAGCGCGCCGCGTCGACGCCGATCGCCTCCACCAGGTCGTCCAGCGTGATCACCGTTCCGGCCCGCTTGCTCATCCGGACCGGCTGGCCGTCACGGACCAGGTTGACCATCTGCCCGATGAGCACCTCGACGGCGGCCGGGTCGTCGCCGAACGCCGCCGCCACGGCCTTGAGCCGGGCGATGTATCCGTGGTGGTCGGCCCCCAGCATGTAGATGGCCAGGTCGAACCCGCGCTGGCGCTTGTCCAGGTAGTAGGCGATGTCACCGGCGATGTAGGCGGGCTTGCCGTCGCTCTTGATGACGACGCGGTCCTTGTCGTCACCAAAGGCGCTGGTGCGCAACCAGGTTGCGCCGTCCTTCTCGTAGATGTTGCCGGTCTCGCGCAGCCTGCCGATGGCTTGGTCGACCAGGCCCTTGGTGTGCATCGAGTCTTCGTGGGTGTAGACGTCGAAGTCGGTGCCGAACTCGTGCAACGACTCCTTGATGTGGGTGAACATCAGGTCGACGCCGATCTCGCGGAAGGTCTCGCGCATCTCGTCGTCGGGCAGGCTCAGCGCGTCGGGCGCCTTCTGCAGCACCTGAGCGGCGATGTCGTTGATGTAGGCGCCCGCGTACCCGTCTTCGGGGGTGGGCTCGCCCTTGGCCGCGGCGATCAGCGAGCTGGCGAACCGGTCGATCTGCGCGCCGTGGTCGTTGAAATAGTATTCGCGCACCACCGCGGCGCCCTGTGTGGCCAACAGCCGCCCCAACGCGTCGCCGACGGCGGCCCAGCGGGTCCCGCCGATGTGGATCGGCCCGGTGGGGTTGGCCGAGACGAATTCCAGGTTGATGTTGCGTCCGGCCAGCGCGTCGGAGTGGCCGTATCGGTCGCCGGCGTCGATGACGTTGGTGACGACGACGGCCTGCGCCGAAGCCTCGAGGCGCAGGTTGATGAAGCCGGGTCCGGCCACCTCGGCCGACGCGACGCCGGCGGCGGAGGCCAGCGCCTCGGCGAGCCATCCGGCCAGGTCGCGGGGGTTGGCACCGACCTTCTTGCCCAGCTGCAGCGCCAGGTTGCTGGCGTAATCGCCGTGCTCGGGATTGCGGGGACGTTCCACGGTGACCGTCGGCGGCAGCGCGGCAGCATCGAGCCCGCGCTCGGCCAACACCGCGGCGGCGGTGGTCTTGAGCAGCTCAGCCAGGTCAGCGGGGGTCACGAGCGTCCATCCTATTGGCTGGTGCGCCCCCACCCCGAATCCATTGCGGTGATGGGGCGGCCGCTTGGATGCGTTAGTCTGTCCGTGCTTGTTCGAAAGCCCCATGGCGCAACAGGTACTTGGTGCGCCCCCGTAGCTCAGGGGATAGAGCGTCTGCCTCCGGAGCAGAAGGCCGCAGGTTCGAATCCTGCCGGGGGCACTGTAACTGGCGGAATCGAAAGACCTGCTAGACAGTGCTTTAAAGCTTGCTACGGCGACCGTCCTGTACGGCCTACCTATCCGGCCACGATTTGCCCTAGCTAGATTCGTTTGCTGGAAGCTGCGTTCCCAGTGTCCGCGACACGTCACGCACTTTGCGCACTCTGCTATTCTCGCAATGTGGCTACCGCCATAATGCGCCACCCGTGAGCGCCGAATTCGGTGGTAGGAAATTCAAATCACGCGAAAACGCTGGCGGTCCTGGTAGATCCGCCCTTAGAGCGTTGGCTGTTCAATCAGCCATCTTCAGGGATCAAAGAGTCCAAAGGTCAACTCATTTCAACGACCAAAGCCACCGAACAGCTAAACGTCTTTCCCATCACCGTCCGCCAATTCATCGCAGACGGAAAATTCATAGGGGGACAAATCCACCTAGATCGGGTAATTTCAGCTGAGAGTGTGATTGAAATCAACAGCCGCTCGTTCGCAAGAGAAACACGGTTCCTGAACTCGGTTATATGTGTCGCCGAAGAATTGACCATACGTCGACGTCAGCCACGAACCCTCTAAATGCATGATCGGCAAAATTGGCTAGCACTTGCGTAAGGCTGCCATTCGATCGATCCGTTACCCACCCCCACCTAGGACCCCGCAGATAAAGTCACACAGCGGAATGCCGGTCCTCTCCTCCTCGGGCCTTTGACGACCGTAGCTCGCGATAAGGTCGTGCACATTGATTGAGTCAACGTGCCAGCCACGCCCCTGTAGCCATTCCCTAACGTCGCTGCGGTCCTCGTCGAACCACATGCCTGGCATGTCGGGCAGCTCTGTGCCAGCCTGACGAAACGATTCCCGCATACCGCCGAACCACGCCGACAAACGGGTGAGATTCTCCGGTTCGAAGAACTCCGCGCCGGTTACGTCAACGGCGATGCGACTGCCCTGTTTACTCAACGTTTGGATGCGTTCGAATAACAGGTCCTGAGCATCTGCAGGCAGATAAGCCAATAGACCCTCGGCGGTCCACGCGGTTGGCAGCTGTGGGTTGAAGCCCTTATCGCACAACGCTTTCGGCCAGTCTTTACGTAAGTCGACCCCGAGCGGGACATATCGACAGGTCGGTTGAACGTTATGGGAAAGCAACACCTGCGTCTTGAACTTTAAGACCTCTGGTTGGTCGATCTCGAAGACGGCGCTATCACTGGCCCACGGCAGCCGCCATGCCCGTGTATCTAACCCTGCACCCAATATGACCGCTTGGTGAAGGCCCGCAGCTTGTGCCGCTGCGAAAAAGTCATCGAACCACTTCGTGCGTGAAGCGACGTAGGCCGATTGGGCCATCAACTGACGCACGAGCAACGGATCGATGTCTTCGAGTCGCGCGAGCACGTCGTCGTCGGAATAGAGAGGAGACATGAGGCCCTGAGCATCCGCCACTTCCACGAACAGTTGTGCGTAAGGATCGCGGACTAGGGGCCGTTCGCTGGCGGTTTCTTTGGCGCGAGACCCGGCAGCGCCCAACGCCGTCGACCCGACGCTCTTAGCAGATATATCCCAGGTGTCGTCGTCAGACCTAGCCATCGCATAGCCTTTCGATCCGCTCTGGTCTTCCAGACGCATCTTCGCAGGCATCGCGCCCGAGCGGCATCAGTTCGCTCAATCGAACGAAGTTCCGGTATGTCGGCCCTGGTAGGTGCAGCCCAGTTCGGCCAGGGCACGCTCCGACAGGTCAGCGCCCAACTTCTCACCTGCCGGGGGCACCCTTGCTACCAGCTGAAACGGTGCGAGTCAGTCAGCTTCGCGTCAGCACGAACGCCTCGATCTGCCGATTTCCGGACCGCACTTCGTACTTCCGCCAGCCCGGATACAGCTCGAGGCCCTTGGCCCAGATCTCGTCGCGCTCGCGTGGCGTGGCCAGGCGCGCGGTGGCCTGCCAGGTGTCGCCGCCGACCGCGACCGTCGCCTGCGGATGGGCCTTCAGATTGTGATACCAGGCCGGATGCCTGGTACCGCCGAAGTTGGACGCAATGAGGGCCAGGCCGTCCGGGTGCGGGATCCCGTACACGGCGACGGTGCGCGACTCACCGGATTTGGCGCCCGTGGTGGTGAGCATGACCGCCGGGATGCCGGTCGCGACCTCGGCGAAGCTCCTCCGGCCACCGGTGGCCTTGGCGACCAGGCGATCGAGGTGGTGCGCCGTCGGGCGAAGAAGCGCCACACCCACCGTCGTGGACGCCAAGCGGCGCATCGTTCGGTGAAAAGCATTCGCGTCATCGAATGATCGCCCGGGCATGGTGTCATTCTGGTGCGCTCGCCCGCGCTGAACAAGCAATGTGAAAACGCGCCCCATGAGTCACAGACGACATTAAGCTGCTGGTCGTGGGCGTGAAGGTGTTCGCCAAGGGTCGGGGGCGCTGGCTGGCGGTCGCGGCGTCGCTCGTCGTCTCCGCGGCGATGATCCACGCGCAGGGAACCAAGACGCGTTGCTGCGTCGAGACGCCCGTGGCGGCGCCGAGCCCCACCACCAGTGCGCCGGCCCCGGCGCCGCCCGCCAGGGGGCCGCGCCCCGCCAGTCCGGCCGAGATCGAATCGCTGACGGCTCTGGCACCGCCCGCCCCGTCCGCCGGCCAGCAATTCCAGCTCGCCCTGCCGCACAGCGTGGGATCCGAAGAACGGTTGCAGGTCAAGACCATCTGGGCCGCCCGCGTCATCACCGTCCTCTTCCCCCAGATCAAGACCATCTACGGATACCGCGAGGACCCGTTGCCGTGGCATCCCAACGGGCTGGCCATCGACGTGATGATCCCGAACTACCACTCCCCCGAAGGCATCGAGCTCGGCAACCAGATCGCCGGCTACGCCCTGGCGAACGCGAAACGATGGGGCATCAACCACGTGATCTGGCGCCAGAAGATCTACCCGGGCGTCGGCGGCGGCAACTGGATGGCCGACCTGGGATCGGAGACCGCCGACCACTATGACCACGTCCATATCGCGACCGGCGGCGGCGGCTATCCGACCGGGCACGAAACCTATTACATCGCCTCCATGACCTCGGGCCCGACGGACTGATCCGCTCAATCGTTACCCGGCAGCGGGGTTGGCCCGTTGCCACGGAAGTCATCCTTGATTGCTGACACAGGACACAGTTGCTCAGTGCCGGTTCGCCAGCTTTTGCTGTTCGTCGCGCAATACCGCACCGCACACCGCATAATGAGGCCGTTATCACCCTCACCGAGGAGAAGGAGCCGAGCGTGAAGGCTGTTTGCGGGTTGCGCATGTTATGTATTCCGGCGGTCGTTGCTGCCGCGTTAACGGTAGGTAGCGGGGTCGCCGCCGCCGACGATGACGGATACCTGGGTCAACTGAAGAAGATCGGCGTGGTGTGGCAGCCGGGCGGCGAAGGCACGCTGATCTCGCTGGGCCACGCCATCTGCTCGGATCGCGCCGCGGGCAAGACCCCGGACGAGCTGGCCACCGACGTTCATTCCGGGTTGAACAGTTCCTTCAACTACGGGGACGCCACGGCCATCGTGAGCGCCGCGGAATCGAACTACTGCCCCTGATCAATCCCTGAGGCGTCGTCGCGACGGCGTCTCCGTCATGCCGATCCGGCGGCGAACGCCGCCACCGGCATTTCGACGGACCCACCGCAGGGCCCGCCGCTGATGTCGGTGTGCCACGTGCCACGCAGCGATCCGTCGGCCTGCGGTGCGTAGAAGGCCCACGACCGCGCCGGTGCCCACACCTTCGGAACACCCTCGCCCATATAGCAATCCCATTGGAAGTCAAAGCGCTCGACCCATTTGGCGCCGTCCCACGCGTAGTGCGAAGGCTGGGGCAACGTCGGGTTCTTCGGTGCGGGGCCGTTGGTAGCGGTGGCCACGCATCTGCCCGACGAGCACGCGGTGGTGAAGACGTAGTCGGCGCTGAAGGTCGGCTCGGCTTGTTTCGCCGCGACGCTGGTGCCGGATTTACTGGCCGCGTACCTCACCAACGAGTATCTGCCGTTCCACGAGGGCGACATCGCGTTCGCAGACATGCCGGATGCGCCGACGACCAACGTGGTGACGGCTGTGAGCACCGCACCTACCCGAGACGCCGGCAGCATTGCGTCAATGGTGGGCATTCGAGGACGCGGCGCGATCTCGGCGCGGACACGATCGCGGTGCTGTCGCGCGGATTCACCGCGCTCGCAACAAGAACAGCCCGTAGGCGGCCACCGACTGCGCGTCGGCGATGACTCCTTCGCGGATCATCCGCTCGACCTCGTCGCGCGAGAACCACGCGCTGCGCATGTCCTGCTCCTCATGTTCGCGCTCGACTTCTCCCTCGGCGATGCCGGTGGCCAGAAACACCCAACCCCGCTGACTGGTCATTCCCGGTGCGACGTCGAGCTGGCCGAGTGCCTCGAACGACGTTGCGCGCAGGCCGGTTTCCTCCCGCAGCTCGCGCTCGGCGAGCTCGGCCGGTTCGGCGTCGGCCAGTTCGGGAGCGGTGCCTTGGGGGAATTCCCAACGCCGCTCGCCGAGGGGATAGCGAAACTGCTCGACCAGCCGGAAGCGATGCCCGTCATAAGGCAGCACGAGCGCATAGGCCGGCTTGTCGACGACGCTGTAGATGCCCTCGCTGCCGTCCGGGCGCCGGATGTCGTCCTCGCGCAGCACCATCCACGGGTTGCGGTAGATCTCCCGGCTCGCCAGGCATTCGATGAAAGTCACGCCCGCCAGTATTGCCGGGAATACCGCAACTCATACCGCGGCGACGGCGAGGAGTAGCGTCCGAAGTTATGCCGTCGCCAGAAGCCATCACCGAGACCGTCAATCGCTACCTCGCGCTGGTCGCCACGGGCACCGCCGACGACATCGTGGCGCTCTACGCCGACGACGCCACCATCGAGGACCCGATCGGCTCCGACATCCGCCGCGGGCATGATGCCATCCGCGCCTTCTACACGGGGTTTCAGGACGCGAAGAAGGACACCGAACTCGCCGAAATACGGATCGGCGGCAGCGAGGCCGCCTTCTTCTGGCATCTGACGCTCGACGCCGGTGACAGCCGCACCCGGATCTCGCCCATTTCGACGATGTCGTTCGACGGGGACGCCAAGATCACGTCGATGCGGGCGTTCTGGTCACCGGCAGACGTTCGGGTCCTGTAGCCCGCCAATCCTGTTGGCAGCCCGCTCAACTCGGGATACGGCCCAGGATGCCCTGCACGAGGGCGGCGGCGTCGTCGCCGAGATCACGTCCGATGACGTCGACGTCGACCACGACGTTGGCCTTGGCCGCCAGGGCCCGCAACGCGCTGGTGTGCTGGCCGCCGACGTCGGTCGTCCGCCCGTTGTCCTGCACCGTCCCCAGGGTGCTGCGCACCGACGTCACCGGGCCGGTCTGCACCGGCGTCCCGACGCTGTAGATGCCGGAGATGCCGCCGTGCGAGTAGGTCAACTGCCTGCCGGCACAACCGTTGATGTGGTTGATGGCGCCGGCGACGAAACCCTTTGCGGCCGCGGCGTTGTCGAACGTCGCGACGAACTCCGAAACCCCGTGCGGGAAACCGTTGGTGTGCTGCCCCAGGTCGACGCCGTAGATGGCGCGGTAACCGCTGTCGCGATAGGACGCTGTCAAGCCGTTGAACACCGCTTCGGTGCATTCCGGGGGATCGAAGCTGTCGCCGGGCTGCAGTTCGTGCGTTTGCGTCCAGGTCTTGTTGACGTACATGCCGGGCGCCTTGATCAGGCCGGCGACGTCTTCCCCGGTGAGCACCAGCGACTGTAGGCCTTCGGGGGTCACCGACGGTTCCGGCGGCGCGGCGGCGGTGGCGCTCGGCTTCGCCGCGGCTGTGGTGGCGCCGGAGTGCGCCGTCGGCTGGCCGGTCTGCCTGTTGCCCAGCGTCGCCCACAGCGCCAGCGCAACCACGGCGATCACGGTGAAGGCGTACGACAGGGTCAGTCCAACCAGCGCCCGATTGCGGCCGCGCTCGCCCCGCCGGCGAATGTCTTTGATGGCGAAGTGGCCCAACACGATTCCCACCGGGGCAAGCAGGAACGCAAACACAACCGACAGCGTGGCCAGCGTGTTCACCTCGTCCGACGGCGGGCGAGCGGACGGTTGGGCGGGCGCTGTGGGCGACGCTGGGCAACAGGCAGACCGGCCAGCCGACGGCGCACTCCGGCGCCACCACAG
>NZ_LZKY01000057.1:0-19771 GCF_001673055.1 Mycobacterium sp. 1245801.1 | reverse complement strand
TCTGGGCGTGCACCTCGAAGCGGCCCGCCATCGCCCGCATCTCGTGCGGGTCGGTCATAAAACGTGTTGCCATGTCGACTGTCTCCTATCTTGAAGCTTCAGTTCGCCGAAGTCTTAACAGTTGTATTTGATGCAGTGGTGGCCGAGTTGTAAACAGGTTACGGCCTGCCGGTTAATTGCTCGCCTCAATTGGGTGACATGTACCCCCTTCTTCCCATATCACCGGACCTACTAGACGACGACCTGCTTGGGCATGACGATCGGCTTGAAGCCGTACCGCGGGCCGGACCCGTACGCGCCGGCACCCTTTGCCGCCGCCGCCATTCCGGGCATGCCGGGCATCGCGCTGACCGGCTCGGCCGCCTCGGACGCGACGGTCCAACCCGAGCCCTCGAGCGGGGCGGTCGCCGAAACCAGTTGCGTCGCCGGGGCGGCCGCAGACCAACCGGGCGGCACCGACAGGCGGCCGACCATGGAGGCCTCCCCGACGGCCGCCGATGTCGCGGCGCCCAGGCCACCCACCGGCCTCACCGAGTTGACGATGGTGCCCTCGGTGATGCCCGCAACACCGTCGGGCGCCACGTCGCCGACGGCGATGGCGGGCACGGTGCCCAGTGTGTGGCCCAGCGACACCGCCGTCGGGATGGTGATCATCGTGAACCAGGCCGCGGTGTTGACCGCGCCGTTGATGGCGTTGAGGACGGAAGGTGTGCCGAGGAAGTTGTCGATCGAACCCAGGAGCCCGTCGGTTGTGAACGGCAGTGTCGGCGCCGCGAGGGTCGCCGCACTGGAGATGGGAGCATCCAACGCCTGGACCGTGCCGCCCGCCGCGTCACCCGCGAGGGCGGCGTTGTCCACGGTTGCGGCGGCCGCCGGGTCGGTGGTCGAGGTCAGCGGCGTCACCGGCGTGAGCACCCCGGCCGCGGCCGATGCCGCCTGATACGCGGCCATGGCGGCGGCGTCCTGGGCCCAGTACTCGGCGTACAGGGTGTCGAGCGCCACGATCGCGGGCGTGTTCAGGCCCAGCACATTGGAGGCGACGAGCGCCGCCTGGGTGGCCCTGTTGGTGGCGATCACCGGCGGCGGCACCACAGCCGCGAACACCGCCTCGAACGCCGCCGCGGACGCCGTGGCTTGGGCACTCGCCTGCTCGAGCGTCGACGCCGTCTCGGTCAGGTAGGTGACGATGGGCTGAGCCGCCGCCGCGGCCGCCGCCGAGCCCCCGCCCGTCCACTGCTCGCTGGTGAGCAGGGAAATGATCGACTCCCACTGGGTCGCCGTGGTACTGATCTCGGCCGCCAGGTTGGCGTAGGCCGTCGCGGCGGCCATCAGGGGCGCGGCGCCCGCACCGGAGTAGATGAGCGAGGAGGTGATCTCCGGGGGTATTGCCGCAAAACTTAGAACCATTTTTGTCCCGCTCCTTATTTTGTCTGTTCGAATGCGACGTCTGGGGGTGACCGCTGCTTAGACGGCCGTCGGCTTCGGCATGACGATCGGCTTCACGCCGTAACGCGGCGCACCGAAGCCGGCGCTGCTGCGCGCCGCCGAGGCCATTCCCGGCATGCCGGGGATGACCGTGCCCGCGCCCGCCTGCGGCGCGGCCGCGGTCCAGCCCGCCGTTTGGATCGCGCTGACCGGCGTGGCCACCGGTGCCGACGCGCCGGCCCAGCTCGGCGGCACCGCGAGGTTGCTGACCATGGTCGCCGAGCCCATCGAGGCCACCGGCATCGCGCTCATGCCGCCCGCGCCGCCTGCCGCGACGGTGGTGGCGCCGAGCCCCGGCGAGGCGGCAACATCCGAGGCCAGTCCGGCGCCCGCGGCGTCGGCGGATGTGTCGAGCAGACCACCACCGGCGAGCCCGATCAGGTTGGACGCGGCCGAGGCCCAGTTGCCAGCACCGATGTTCAAGATGTTGGCGCCGTTACTCGACAGGCCGAATATCCCGCCGAGCATGTTCGGGTTGGTGCCGTTTCCGGTGCTACCGAGCAGCCAGGAAAGGAAGTCGAGGGGGGTGTTCGACGGAGTGGCCGCGGCGGCGCTGACGGGGGCGTCCAGAGCTTGCATCGTGGCCTGGCTCGCGTTGACGGCCTCGGTGTCGCCGTAGGCATTGGAGCTGATGCCAAGCGTTTGCGAGTACTGCTCCAGCAGCGCCTGCGCCTCGGCGGCGACGGTCTGGTACTGGGTGCCGTACGCCGAGAAGATTGCTGCCTGCTGGGCCGAGACCGGATCGGCCGCCGCGGGAGCAAGCACGGTGGTCGCCGACGCCGCGCCCGCGTTCTGCGCTGCCAGGTTGGTGTTGATCCCGCTGAGCAGCTGCTGCGCGGCTAACATCTCTTCGGTTTGTGTCGTCAGAAATGACATCCGTTGCTCCTAGTGTTGGAACGGACCGACCCCCTACGGCGAGCCGGCCTGTGTGTTTACGCCACGTCCCCTGTGCGTTGGGGAAAGGCTAGCTATCCACCGACTCCACGTTCCCGCCGAAAAGGCACACGTGACAGCCGTTTACGGCTTCTTAACGCCGAGTGTCGTAGTTTTAACAAGCTCCTGTCGGGCGATACCGTGACGTCATCTGAGCTCGGGCGGCGCAACAGGAAACCGCGCGCGGCGCGCGGATCTTAGCGGACGCCCGTCCGACCTGCACGTTAGACATGTGGCAAATGACGGTTCGGGGGCAGCGCCGACGGGTCGCTGCCGTGTACCGGCGCCCCGGCGGCTCGATGTCCGACCGCAGACGTGCCAAATCCCCAAGCGCCCGTTGACGTTCGACCGTGGCCGGAATTCCGGGCGAGTCCAATCGACCCGAATTGCGGTTCTGGCCGCGCCAGCGCGCGGCGGTGCCACGCAAACTGGCCAGAGCTTGCGCTGGGTGCCCGAATAGCGTGCCGCCAGGCCTGCTGTGACGCGCACGCCGCCATGGCCGTCGCGGACCGCGGACCTTTGCTCCCGGCGGTTAGGTGGTGTGGCTCCCGGTGTCGGGTAGCAAACCCGCGAGCGGCGAGGCGGGGTGAGAGACCAGGCTCCGGAAATTCCGGGCTGTGAGTGGTCGCCACAGCGGCAGCGGCACCACGACGACGGTGCCGCCGCCGCTGTTGGTGGCCCCTACAATTTGCTGCGGTTTTGCGGGCAGTACGCCGCGACCGCCGCTCCGACGATGATGTTGGCGCCGCCGTTGCTCAACCCGAGCGACTTCTTCACATCGCCGATGGTCTGAGCCGCGGTATCCCCGCCATCGAAGTCCGTGCACACGGCATGCCCGACATTGATCATCGATTGGTCGGCGCCATCCGCCCAGCTGAGTCCGCGCAAATGCAGCGTCTGCAGGTACTGGTCATCCGCGGGGTCGGCACTCGCGATCGGCGCGGCGACCATGCCGACGACGCCCGCCGCCGCGATAGCGACCGGCGCGGCCCACCGTGCCGTGATTTTCACTCGTCGACTCCTCCGCGCCAATTCGTGCGTGCAGGAATCGAATCCTAATTGCGTCCGGCAAATCTGTCTCGACGAGTTAACCAGGCGTTTCTCCTCGCCCGGATATCGGCGAAGGCTTGTAAGTTGGTCGCCACCGCCAAACAAGGCAGCAAAACCCGCCCGTGCGAAGGAGCCAGCGCCGTAGTGACCGACGATCCGCGGGGTGACGCCGTCTCCCGCCAATACGATCGGTGGGAGTATCCGCCCCCGGTGGCCGACCTCGCTGCGTGGTGCGAAAGCCACTGGGATTGGTTCGATCCGTTCTGGGCTCACCGGGTGTTGTGGCCGGACCGCGACTACAAGCCGGACCTCGACATCCTGATCGCGGGTTGCGGCACCTTCCAGGCCGCCCTGTTCGCTTTCAAAAATCCCGGCGCGACGGTGGTCGGGATCGACGTCAGCCAGAATGCGCTGAACCAGCACAACCGGCTCAAGGACAAGCACGGGCTGCAGAACTTGGAGCTGCACCTGCTGCCGATCGAAGAGGTGTCGGCGCTCGGGCGCGACTTCGACCTGATCGTTTCCAGCGGAGTCCTGCACCACATGGCGGACCCGCTGGCCGGGCTCACTGCGCTGGGCGCGTGCCTGCGCCGCGACGGGGCGCTTGCGGTCATGCTGTACGCCAAGTACGGCCGGATCGGCGTCGAAATGCTCGAATCGGTGTTTCGCGACCTCAAGCTGGCGCAGGACGACGCGTCGGTCCAACTGGTCAAAGAGGCCATCGCGATGTTGCCGGCCGACCACCCGGTGCGCGGCTATCTCAAGGCGGCCCGCGACCTGGTCTCCGACGGCGCCCTGGTCGACACCTTCCTGCATCCCCGGGCGCGCAGCTACACCGTTGCGGAATGCCTCGATCTGGTCGCCGCCGCCGGACTCGCGTTCCAGTCATGGTTTCACAAGTCGCCGTACTACTCGCACGAGATGCTCACGCCGGCAAGCGGATTCCAATCTGCGCTTGGCCAATTGCCCGAGGCCGAACTGTGGTCCGTGATGGAGCGCCTGCAGCCGGCGAACGCCACCCATTTCTTTCTGGCCTGCCGCCCCGAGCGCCCCACGGAGCAGTACACGATCGATTTCGCGTCACCGGCCTCATTCGATTACGTACCGCTGCTGCGCACGGCGTGCCTGTTGTCCGGCGACGAAATCCATTGGCCGGGCGGCAAGCAAAAGCTCAACCCGGCCCAGTTGCCCTTCGTGCAACACGTCGACGGCCGCCGTACTATCGCCGAGATCATCGAATCCGTGGGACGCGCAGGTGCCGTCCCCGATGAGCACCGGGCTCTGCTGCGAGATTTCGGCCACAAGCTGTTCCAAGGGTTATGGCGGTTGGACTTTCTGGCCATGGCGCTGAACGCCGACCCGGCCGGATAGCCGGTCCCCGGTCGGCTACATTCGCGACGGGCCCCCATAGCCCAATTGGCAGAGGCAGCGGACTTAAAATCCGCCAAGTGTCGGTTCGAGTCCGACTGGGGGCACTAAAAATTGGCTGGACGTCGCTGTCCATTACCCAGAGCAGTCGGCCCGCCCCCGAGCGGGTCACGGGCCGCTGCTTCGTCGGAGAGTAGGCCTGGGACGGGTGATCAGGCCGTCGCCGCCACCTTCTTGCCGAAGATGCGCTCCAGCGCCGCGGTGTCGCCGTATGCCTGCACCCGTACGGTGCGACCGTCGCGCACGGTGAATACCGTTGCAGCGTCCGTGGTTTCGCCGGCCACGGTGGTTTGGCCGAGCATGATTACCAAGTCGCCGTCCGCGAGCATGCGCTCACTCGTGACAGAAGCTTGCTTCTCACTCATCTTGGCCAGCAGCTCTGCTATTTCCTGCTTGCCGTGGTAGGTGCCGCTGATGGCACTGTCGCCCGGCTGGATCCACTCGACGTTCTCATCGAACAGGCTCATCACCGTGTCGCCGTCACCAGCGTTGAAGGCTTCGTACCCCTTCTTGATCAGCTTCATGTTCTGTTCTTGCTCTGACATTCCCGTTGCCTTTCGTGATAGTCCGATGTTTCGGCCGTGACCGACATGGCCGGTCCAGCGTCCGACTGAAACGCGCTAGAGCGCGCATCGCCTGGTCAGAGGTGCTCCATCATGCGAGACATCCGTCCATCCTCGAAATAGCTGGTGTAACGCCGCGGATAGACAGGCCGCGGCTCGGGCAGTCTGAAGTGGATATGGCCGATGGCTGATATGAAAGCTGCACGAGACCAGTGACGATGAATCATTGCCGGCGACACCGCTGCGGCGGCCACTGCGGTGTTGAACAAGACCTCCGATTCGCTGATCACAACCGGTGACGAGGCGTTTCGGGCGGCGTCGGTGGTCGCTTGACCGGTATCCGGGCGGTCGATCGGCATGCCCGTCGCGGCCGGAGCTGGCTCGACATCGAGCGCCGACCGACCGGCTGGGGAGTGCGACTTGGGTAGTAGGTGCAACATGGCGGCTGCCTTCTGGTGATTGCTGGCTCCGACTGGGAGTCACAGGGATCGAACACTTCAAGGGAAGCATCATGAGGTGGGCAAACACCTCATCTATATGGATGACATTTCGATCTGAACGGGATCCGACTATCCTTTGCTGAAGCCTGCGGGAGGTATACAGCGAGGAAGGCGAATCGATGCGGATACCAACCGGTGAATCGAAGCCCCGGCCGTGGTTACTGTCGAGGATTTCTCCCGCCTGATAGCTGGCATTTACGCTGCGGCGGTCACTCCTGATCGCTGGGAGGCGGCCTTGGGTTCGATTCGCCGCGCGCTGGACGGGACGGCCAGCGGGTTGTTTTTGGCAGACAGTACGGTCTGGTCCGTTCTCGATTCGACCCTTCCCGCGGCCGCCGCCAAGAGCTACGTGGAGTACTACCACCGCTTCGATCACGTGCTTGCCGCCGTCGGGCGAGGCCCGGTCGCCGCGGTACGGACGGGGACGGAGTTGATGCCGCTCGTGTCGAAGTCGGAGTTCTACGAAGAGTGGTTGCATCCTCTCGAACTTGGCGACGGGATGTTCGTCCGGCTGACGGGTGGGCCCACACCGACGTGTTTCATCGTCGGGGCACCGAGACGCACCGAGTCGTTCGACACGTTTGACCGTGTGAAGTTGATGAGGGGCCTGGTTCCACACCTGCAACAGGCCGTGCGCACACAAAACAAGCTTGCCGCTCTTAGCCACACCACTGCGGAGCTGGCGGACGCACTGGAGGTTGTCCGGCACGGAATCGTCGTCGTCGTCTCCCGCGAACACTTAGTTAAAGAAATGAATTCGGCTGCGGAACGGATTTTCCGCGCCGGAGATGGGTTTTGCATGCGGTCGGGATGCATCGCTGCGACGAGCGCGCACACTGAACGAGAGCTGCATCGCGCCATAGACGACGCGCTTCGAGGCGGATGCTCCACCATTCGGGCGGAGCGGTCGCTCATCTCTATTCGCCCCTCCGGTAAGCGGCCGTATGTCGTCCATGTGCTGCCATCCCACTGCCGTGATGCCGATGGGCCACTGAGGAAGCCAAAGGCCTTGGTTCTCATCATCGACCCCGAGGACGAGCCTGAACCCCCTGCGGTGTTGTTGCGGCGGCTCTACCGCCTCACCGATGCCGAGGCAGACGTTGCCTTGCGCATCGCGCATGGCGCGGGCTTGAAGGAAATTTCACAGGAGCTGTCGGTCTCAGTGGCGACGGTTCGCACTCATCTGCAACATGTCTTCGACAAAACCGACACGCACCGCCAAGCTCAGCTGGTCCGCCTTCTACTCGTGCTACGTCCGTAGTCACGCGGGCCCGCTGTGCACCCGACCGTATTTGGCCGCCAACAAGGACGTTTGACTCACGCCCTGTCCCCTCAGGTCCGCCGATCGCGGACCAAGGTTTTGGGCCTGCCGCCGACGACGCCGCAAACCGCCACTCATACACTGACCCAGCATGGGCATGCTGTTCGGCCTCGCGCCGTGGATCGTGTATTGGGTACTCGTCGGTAACGTCCCGTTCGCGGCGGCCGTGCTGGTCGCGCTGGCGATCGCCGCTGTCAGCCTGGGCGCCGGCGGCGTGGCCGGGCGGAAGTGGCAGTTCTTTGACTTCGCTTCCGTCGCAGTGCTTTTGGTCCTCGCCGCGCTGACCTTCGCGCTCAGTGAGTCGTTCCTGCAGCGGTGGATACTGCCGCTGAGCAATGCCGGGATCTTCCTGGTGACGCTGACCGGGGTGCTGGTCGGCAAGCCGTTCGTGGCCGAGTTCGCCGCCGCCGAACAGGCCCCCGACATCATCAAAACCGAGCTGTTCGGCCGGATCGTCAAGATCCTCAGCTGGCTCTGGGTGGCGACGTTCGCGGCGATGACGGTGTCCTCGGCGCTCCCGTCGATCCTGGCAGGCCCCGCGGGCCCGGCCGGCACCACCGCCGCCCTGATGCTGGACACGAAGACCCCGCTGTTCTTCCTGTGCTACTGGATCATTCCCTTCGGGCTGCTGGGGCTCACGGCGGTGGCGTCGCGACTGCTGCCCGACCGGATGCTGGTCGGGATCGACGACGTCGCACGGGAAACCTCGTTCGTTGCCTATGACGAAGCCACCATCGACGAGCTCTACTTCCTCGCCCAGGAGCACGCCAACCGCGAGGTGGGCCCGGGCAAGGAGGCCTACGCCGTCAAGGTCGGCGGGATGGGCACCCCGTTGACCGGAGACGAGTCCCGCAAGTCGTGGCCCTCGACCTACAAGGTGCGCGACAAGCGGCACTGAACGCCCACCGCGGTTGGGCTACGTTGGTTCTCGGCGGAGCGGCCCGAACCGCGGCACGCGCTCCGCATCCGGCCAAGGGCACCCCATGACGGGTTCTCCGCCGGAGCGGAGAAAGGGAGTCGCGATGAACGCACCCAGCGCGGACGCCATGCGCGCGGAAACCATCACCATCACCGGCCACGGCGGCGACGAGATCGAGGCCTACCAGGCGGTGCCGCTCGCGCAGGGATCGCGGGGTGGCGTCGTGTGGATCCACCACATGCCCGGATACGACCGCGAAACCAAGGAGTTCGTCCGCCGGCTCGCCGTCAGCGGCTACAACGCCGTCGCGCCCAACCTCTACTCGCGGGAGGCCCCGGGTGCCGCGCCCGACGACGCGGCCGCCGCGGCGCGGGCCGCGGGCGGGGTGCCCGACGAACGATTGGTCGGCGACGTCGCGGGCGCGGTGGAGCACCTGCGATCGCTGCCGGGCGCCAACGACAAGTTCGGCGTCATCGGGCACTGTTCGGGCGGACGGCACGCCTACCTGGCCGCCTGCTCACTGCCGTTCGATGCGGCGGTGGACTGCTACGGCGCGTTCATCGTCGAGGACCCGCCCGAGGGCATGCCCAAGGCCATGAAGCCGATCCTTGACCTGGCCGGCAACCTCAGCTGTCCGCTGCTGGGCCTGTTCGGTCTCGACGACCGGTTCCCGGCGCCCGCCGCCGTCGCCACCCTGGACGCCGAACTCACCCAGCTCGGCAAGCCGCACGAGTTCCACTCCTATGAGGGTGCGGGCCATTCGTTCTTCTCCGTCGACCGTCCGGCGTATCGGCCGGAGGCCGCGGTGGACGGCTGGCGGCGCATCGATGAGTTCTTCGCCACCTACCTGAAAGGCTAGGCGTCTGCCATGTGCACCTATCTCACCGAACACGTCGAGATCGACGGCAGCGGCAAGGGCGCAACGGGATGGTTCGGGGCCAGCCGCGCCACGGTGTACGTCGACCATCCCGTCCACGCGCCCTACGGCCACACCGTCAACATCGACGTGATTAACCCGAAGCTCGGCCCGTCGGCGCGGGTGGCCCTGGAATTGACCGAGGAGAGCGCGCTGGCGCTGGCCGACGCCATTTACAAAGCGATCGGCCACGCACCGGCCGGGCTGGCCTCCAAGGACCAGTAGGTCAGCGATGAGCGCCGAACGCGACTACCCCGACATGGCTGCCGCCCGCGGCCGGATCGAAGCCGCCCCGCGGCGCGTTCGCGGTTACCTCGGCGATGCGCTGGTCTTCGACACCACCGGCGCCCGGTACGTGTGGGAGGTCCCTTACTACCCGCAGTACTACATCCCGCTCGCCGACGTCCGCACCGAGTTCCTGCGCGACGAAAACCACGCCCAGAAGGTGCAATTCGGCCCGTCCCGGCTGTACTCACTGGTGGGTGCCGGCCAGACGCACGAGTCCGCCGCGCGGGTGTTCGACGCCGACGGCGGCGGCGCGTTGGCCGGTACCGTGCGCTTCGAATGGAATCCGTTGCGCTGGTTCGAGGAAGACGAGCCGATCTACGGTCACCCGCGCAACCCGTACGCACGCGTCGACGCCTTACGCTCGCACCGCCACGTGCGGGTCGAACTCGACGGAATTGCGTTAGCCGACACCACTTCTCCCGTTTTGCTGTTCGAAACCGGTTTGCCCACAAGGTATTACATCGATCCTACCGATGTGGCCTTCGAGCACCTGGAACCCAGCGCGACGCAGACACTGTGCCCGTACAAGGGAGTGACGTCGGGCTATTGGTCGGTACGGGTGGGCGACGCCCTGCACGAGGACTTGGCGTGGACCTACCACTATCCGCTGCCGGCGGTGGGGCAGATCGCCGGTCTGATCGCGTTCTACAACGAAAAACTCGACATCACCGTCGACGGCGCCAGATTGGCTCGCCCGCAGACGCAGTTCAGCTAGTCGGCGCAAGGTGTGATCTTTCCCTCCTCGCCACATAAGCCTGAGAATTCCTTACTAATTCGCCGTAGGCCCGTTCACGTGGGCGGTTAGCGGCCCGGGTGAAATCCGCCGGAAGCGGGTTTGCCTCACTTTCGCTACGGGTAAGCGTCTGCGGTACAGCGTGATTGGAGTCTGAGCAGAACCTGAGTGCGAACAGTGACGTAGCTAACGTCGAGCATTCCTGATCTGCTTTGCGGCGATGTGCGGCCAGTAGACTACCGAAAACCAGTCTCGTCAGTGCCTTTCGGTGCTGAAAGCCGGTGGATCCGATGGTCGGATCGCCGCGAACATCTCGGCGGCGTCGACACTCGACCACTAGAGCCGACAACCACAGCAAAGGCGGTATCAAACGTGAACGATGTGAACGGCCCTACAGCCGCGCACCACGAACGAGACGGGCGAGCCTTCGAGCTGGACACCACCTCGGTGATCCGAGTCCCACTGCACAACGGCCCGATCAGCGATATCGACATCAGCCCCGACGGGCGCCGGCTGGTCGTCACGAACTACGGCCGCGACATGGTGTCGGTCGTCGACGCCAAGACCTGCCGCGTCTCGAGCACCGTCACCGGCCTGGCCGAGCCCTTCGCGGTCGCGATGAACGGCGCGGACGCCAACTACGCCTACGTCAGCACGGCGACCGCCGGCTATGACGCGATCGAAGTCATCGACGTCGTCACCAACTGGCGCATCGCCACGCACCGGCTCGCGCACAGCGTGAGCGGCCTGACGGTGAGCCCGGACGGCAGGTACCTGTACGCCAGCCGAAACGCGGTTCGCGGCGCCGACGTGACGGTGCTGGACACCACCACCGGTGAGCTCGAGGTGATCGAGCTGGCGGCCGAAACCGGTACCACCACCGAATGCGTGCGGGTCAGCGCCGACGGCCGGCGCCTGTACGTCGGCATGAACGGGCCGACCGGCGGCAGCCTCGCCATGATCGAGACCCGGACGCGCTCCGACAACCGCCGGGTCGGCGGCCGGTCGCGCATCGTCGGCGTCATCGACCTTGGTCTGCCCGTGCGCGACGTGGCGCTGAGCGACGACGGCGCCACGGCGTACGTGGCGAGCTGCGATCCCGTCGCGGGCGCGGTGCTCGACGTGGTCGACACCCGGGCCACCGAGATCGTCGGCACCCACAAGGTGCCCGAGATCACCGGCCCGCTCACCAGGATGACGCTGAGTCGCGACGGCGCGCGCGCCTACCTGGTCAGCGATGACCGCATCACGGTGCTGAGCACCCATCGCCAAGAGGTCGTCGGCGAGGTCAAGGTGTCCCACCACCCGTCCTGCGTGGTGGAAAGCCCCGACGGCGCCCATCTCTACGTCGCCGACTACTCCGGCGTGGTGACCGCGGCGCGCATCGCCTCGCCCACACCGCTGCCGCGCGCCGGCGAGCGGGACCTGTCCATCGCTGGCTGGTTGCCCGAGCTGCCGGAGTGGGAGCCGGTGCTGGCCTAGCATCACCGGGGTCCTGTGCGTCTGTGAATCCTCGGCGCCGAGTGTGAATCCTCGTCGGGGTTTGTCGGCGTGTCGCCGCCCAGCGTTCACACTCAAAGCCTTGGTTGCACGCTCGATCGGGGTCGTTTCGGCCCGGTAGATGCCGCCACTCACCCTGAATTCGGGCTTAGGGTAAGAGGCGGTCGCCGACACGGGCGGTGCTGCGCTGAGAGTAAGGGCGGTAGATCAATGGACGGCACCATGCAGGACTTTCCGTTGACGATCACCGCGATCATGCGGCACGGCTGCACCGTGCACGGGGAACGCACCGTCACCACCTTCACCGGCGACGGATACCGGCGCACGACGTATCGGGAACTGGGTCAGCAGGCCGCGCAACTGGCGAATGGACTACGCCGCCTCGGTATCACCGGTGACCAGCGGGTGGGCACGTTCATGTGGAACAACGCCGAACACCTCACCGCATACCTCGCGTTGCCGTCGATGGGCGCCGTCCTGCACACCCTCAACATTCGCCTGTTCCCCGAGCAGATCGCCTTCGTCGCCAACGAGGCCGAAGACCAAGTGGTGCTGGTCGACGCGTCACTGGTCAAACTGCTCGCGCCCGTGCTGCCAGACCTCGAGACCGTGCACACGGTGATCGTGGTCGGCGACGACACCGAGCCGCTGCAGGGGGCCGGCAAGACCGTGCTGCGCTACGCCGACGTCCTTGACGGCGAGCCCACCGAGTTCGACTGGCCGCACATCGACGAGAACTCCGCGGCCGCGATGTGCTACACCAGCGGCACCACCGGCAACCCGAAAGGTGTTGTCTACAGCCACCGTTCGAGCTTCCTGCACACCATGGGCGCGTGTACCACCAATGGCATCGGGGTCGGGGCCACCGACAGCGTGCTGCCCATCGTGCCGATGTTCCACGCGAACGCCTGGGGGCTGCCCTACGCCGCGCTGATGGCCGGTGCCGACCTGGTGTTGCCCGATTGCCACCTGGAACCCCGGTCGCTGGTCCGGATGGTCGAGGACCTGCGGCCCACGGTGACGGGCGCAGTGCCGACCATCTGGAACGCCGTCCTGCATCACCTCGAGGACGACCCCGACCACGACATGTCGTCGCTGCGGTTGGTGGTCTGCGGCGGCTCGGCCGTCCCGGTGTCGCTGATGCGCACCTTCGAGGAAAAACACAACGTGCAGATCCGGCAACTGTGGGGCATGACGGAGACGTCGCCGCTGGCCACCATGGCGTGGCCGCCGCCGGGAACCCCGGAGGACCAGCACTGGGCGTTCCGCGGGACGCAGGGCCAGCCGGTCTGCGGCGTCGAGATGCGCATCGTCGACGACGACGGCCAGGTGCTGCCCAACGACGGCAACGCCGTCGGCGAGGTCGAGGTGCGCGGACCGTGGATCGCCGGCGCCTACTACCTGGGTCGCGACGAGTCGAAGTTCGACTCCGGCTGGCTGCGCACCGGCGACGTCGGCCGCATCGACGAACGCGGCTTCGTCACTCTGACCGACCGCGCCAAGGACGTCATCAAATCCGGCGGCGAATGGATCTCCTCGGTGGAGTTGGAGAACCTCTTGATCGGCCACCCGGATGTGGTCGAGGCCGCGGTGGTCGGGGTTCCCGACGAGCGCTGGGAGGAGCGGCCGCTCGCCGTGATCGTGGCCAAGGACGGCTCCTCGGTGAGCGCCGGACAGCTGCGAAAGTTCCTCGCCGACAAGGTCGTTCGATGGTGGCTGCCCGAGCGGTGGACCTTCGTCGACGAGATTCCGCGCACCAGCGTCGGCAAGTACGACAAGAAGACCATCCGGTCGCGGTACGCCGAAGACGGATACCAGGTGGTCGAGGCCCACGACTGAGCTGAAAGGCGTTACACCGGTGCCAGATTCGCTCGTTGTTGATCAATCCGTGGTCGCCCCGGTCGCGGTCGCAGACGCATTTCACCGCACGCTGCCCATCGCGCTCCCGACGCTGTTTCACCGCTGGTATGGGCCGTTCCCGCCGATCAAGGGGGTGCGCGAGCAGACCGGCGCCTGGGATGCCGCGGGCCAAACGCGCATCGTGCACCTGGCCGGTGGTGCCCGCATGCGCGAGGAACTGACCAGTGTCGATCCGCCGCGCTCGTTCGGCTACCGGCTCTCGGAGATCACCGGCCCGATGGCTCTGCTGGTCGACCACATCCTCGGCGAATGGGTCTTCGCCCCCGCCCCGGGCGGCACCGAGATCACCTGGCGCTGGGACATCCGCCCGCGCTCGGCGCTGACGGCCCGCGCCCTGCCGGTGCTGGGCGGCCTGTGGAAGGGCTACGCGCGCCGGGCGCTGCGTCACCTGTCGGCCTTGCTGACGGCGTGACCCGCGACCGCTAGCGTGGGGAGCCATGTGCCGACTCTTTGGCCTGCACGCCGGGACGCACGCGTGCACCGCGACCTTCTGGCTGCTGGACGCCCCGGACAGCCTGGCCCAGCAGAGCAGGCGGAATCCGGACGGCACCGGGCTGGGCGTCTTCGACGAACACGGCCGGCCGCACCTGTACAAGGAGCCGATAGCGGCCTGGCAAGATGCCACATTCGCGACCGAGGCACACCGGATGACCGGCACGACCGCCATCGCCCATGTCCGATACGCGACCACCGGCTCGCTCGACATCCACAACACCCACCCCTTCCTGCAGAACGGGCGGATCTTCGCGCACAACGGCGTCCTCGAAGGATTAGACATCCTCGACGAGCGGCTGCGTGAGGTCGGCACCGAGGATTTGGTGTTGGGGGACACCGACTCCGAGCGGGTCTTCGCGTTGATCACCGCGTCGATCCGGGCCCGCGACGGCGACATCACCGCCGGCCTCACCGACGCCATGCGATGGCTCGCCGACCACGTTCCCATCTACGCGGTCAACGTATTGCTGAGCACGGCCACCGACATGTGGGCGCTGCGCTACCCCGAAACCCATCAGCTATACATCCTGGATCGATCCGACGAGGCGGCATCGCATGACGCGGAATTCGACCTGTGCACCAAGCGGATTCACGCCCGGTCGGAGCATCTGTGTGAGCGGTCGTCGGTGGTGTTCGCGACCGAGGTGATGGACGACGAGCCACGCTGGCGGCTGCTGCCGGCGGGCGAACTCTTCCATGTCGATGCGGATCTGCACATCCACCGCAGCATGATCCTGCCCGACCCGCCCAAACATCTGCTGCGTCGCGAGGACCTGAGCTCGCCGGTGGAGGAGTCGCAGCACGCCCTGCCGAACACCCGGCAACTGGCCTGATCGGTGCTGGCAAGGTAGACGGCGTGACAACCAAACGCGCCCTGGTGCTGGCCGGTGGGGGAATAGCGGGAATCGCCTGGGAGACAGGTGTTCTGCGGGGCATCGCTGACGAGTCACCCGCGGTGGCCCGGCTGCTGACCGAGTCGGATGTGCTGGTCGGGACCTCGGCGGGCTCGGCGGTCGCCGCGCAGCTGAGCAGCGGCCACACCCTGGCCGAGCTGTTCGACCGCCAGGTCGCCGATTCGTCGGCCGAGATCGATTCGGGGGTCGACATCGAGGCGATCACCGAACTGTTCCTGACCGCCCTGGGGGAGCCGTACGAGGAATCGCTGGACAGGACCCGCCAACAGATGCAACGGATCGGGGCCGTCGCGCTGGCGACCAAAACCGTTCCCGCGCCGGTGCGCCGGGACGTGATCGCGCACCGCCTGCCGTCGCACGACTGGCCGGACCGCGACTTGCGGCTCACCGCCATCGACGTCGCTACCGGCGAATTGACCGTGTTCGACCGCGACGCCGGTGTCGACCTGGTCGATGCGGTGGCGGCCAGCTGCGCGGTGCCCGGGGCGTGGCCGCCGGTGACGATCGGCGACCGCCAGTACATGGACGGCGGCGTCGCCAGCTCGGTCAACCTCGTGGTGGCCGCCGACTGCGACACGGCGGTGGTGCTGGTGCCCTCCGGCGTCGACGCTCCCTCGCCGTTCGGTGCGGGGCCGGCCGCCGAGGTCTCGGCGTTCCCCGGCGCGGCCTTCGCGGTGTTCGCCGATGCCAATTCACTGGCCGCGTTCGGGCCGAACGCCTTGGACCCGGAGTGCCGCATTCCGTCGTCGGTGGCCGGACGCGAGCAGGGCCGCCGCGAAGCCGCCGCCATCGCCCGCTTCCTGGGCGCGTGAATGCGCTTGGCGCGCAAGGGTATTGAGACCGCTCAGTGCTCGGTCGTGGGCGGGGACTCCGGGTCGTCCTCGACGTCCAGCGCGTCGAGCGCCTCGTTCGCCAGCGCCCGCCCGGCTTCGATGACCTCCACCGCCCGGTGGAATTCCAAGGCCCGGCAGGTCGAGCGCGGGACCTCGATGAGTAGGTCGGGCGGGTAAACCGCCAGGGTGTGACGCGCCAGCGCCGCCTGGGCGATGTCAATGGTCCGGTTCATCACCTCGAAGCTGCCCAGCTTCGGCACGCCGAATCCGGCGCCGGGTAATTCGTCGGCCTCGTGGTCGACGTCGTCGTCGGCCGCGGGCCGCTCGTCATCCGGGGCGTCCGCCCAGCCGTCGGCCTCCCCGCTCGGGCCGCCCAGTCTGCTCAGCACGGCCCGCGCCGTCGGCCGATCGAGCAGCGAACGGGCGGCGGCCGTGTCGAGCAGCGCGGAGGTGCTGCGCACCATGCGGGTCAACCACTCGACGGTGGCGCCGGGCTCCGGCTCGCGGTTGCCGATCGCCTCGCTGCCGGACAGGCTCACCGCGATGGTCAAATCGGCGTTGACCGCGGCGAGCGGGGCCATCGGCAGCGGATCCAGGATGCCGCCGTCGGCGAGCAGCCGCCCGTCGACCGCATGGGGGGCTATCACCCCGGGGATGGCGATGGACGCGCGGATCGCCTCGTCGAGGGGGCCGCGCTGAAACCACACCGACTTGCCCGCCAACAGGTCGGTCGCCACCGCGGTGTACGGGATGGGCAGGTCCTCGATGGCGACCGGGCCCAGGACGTCGCGCACCGCGTCCAAGATCTTGCCGGCCCGCATCACACCGGCCGCGCTGATGGACGGGTCCAGTAGCCGCAGGATGGTGCGCTGGGTCAGCGACTTCGCCCAGTCGGCGAACTCGTCGAGTCGCCCGGCCGCCTGCAGACCGCCGACCAGGGCGCCCATCGACGAGCCGGAGACGCCCACCACCTCGTAGCCGCGCGCCGCCAGGGCCTCGATCACCCCGATGTGCGCGTAGCCGCGGGCGCCGCCGCTGCCGAGCGCGAGTGCCACCCGGGTCGGTGCTGAGCGACGCGGAACTTCGTCAGGCACCCCTCCATTTTGCGCGGAGGCGCGAGGTGACCGGGCGGCCAGGGCAGTTTTTTCAGCCGTGATCCCAATTACGCGGCGGCGCGCACCCCGGGCGCGGCGCTACCCGCATTCGTTGTTGGCGGCCGCCCGCGCGGCGACGATCACGGCCGCCTGGCGGGCCGGGGTCAGCTTCGACCAGGGCGCGTTCCAGCTGCCCGCGGTGCCCGTCGGTGACGCCTGCACCATCGACAGATAGGGCTCGAACAGTGACGCACCGGTCTTGGGCTGGGCGTCCATCCACTGCTGCGCGGCGTGACAGGCCTGGTAGTACTCCTCTTCGGTGGAGTCCGCGGGCACATCGACCCTGGTTGTCACGCCCGAGGGGGACAGGCCGACCGCACCCGGGGGCGCCGAACCGGGGCCCTTGGGGATGCCGGACGGCCGCGCCGACGAGGACGAGGGAGCACCGGTGTGCGCGCCGTGCGAGCACCCCGTGGCCGTCAGGGCCATGCCCACCACGAAGGTCGCCACCACCACCGCGCCCCATCGCCGGGACCGATCACCGCACCAGCGCACGGTCTCAATCTATGCAACACTTGCGGCCGTGATGGAGCGCTTCGGATTTTGCGAGTGTTGTCGGCCGTAACACGCCGCCGCTTGTCCTTTCCGCTTTCGCCCTGGAGCTCCCCTGATGTCTGTGCCCGTAGCCACTGAGGCTGCCCTGCGCCCCCGCACCCTTTCCGCCCCGTCCGCCGGTCCGACCCGGCTTCGCGTGCCCGATCTGCTCTACGCCACCGACCGGGCCGCCGACGATGTGCTCAGCGGGCGCTGCGATCACCTGCTGCCGCCGGGGGGCATACCGCAGTCGCGGCGCTGGTTCACCCGCATCCACGGCGACGAGGAGCTCGACGTCTGGCTGATCAGCTGGGTGCCCGGGCAGCCGACCGAACTGCACGACCACGGCGGGTCGCTGGGGGCGTTGACCGTTCTGTCCGGATCGCTCAACGAATATCGTTGGGACGGAAGGGCTTTGCGACGCCGTCGGCTCGACGCCGGCGATCAGGCCGGATTCCCGTTGGGCTGGGTGCACGACGTGGTCTGGGCGCCCCGCCCGGTGTCGGCGCCCGTCGCGCTGCCGAGCGCGGGGGTGCCGGGCGGCGCGCGGGTGCAGCCGACGCTGAGCGTGCACGCGTACTCGCCGCCCCTGACCGCGATGTCGTACTACGAGATCACCGACCGCAAGACCTTGCGCCGCGAACGTACCGAACTGACCGACCAGCCGGAAGGATCGCCATGAGCCGCATCGACGTCGTCCTGAGATCCGCCCGGCGCCGGTTTCGCCGGTTGCCCGCGGTGGAAGTGCCCGACGCGGTGCGCCGCGGCGCGGTGCTGGTCGACATCCGGCCGCAGGCCCAGCGGTTTCGTGAGGGCGAGGTGCCCGGGGCGCTGGTGATCGAACGCAACGTGCTGGAGTGGCGCTGCGATCCCACCAGCGAGGCCAGGCTGCCCGAGGCCGTCGGCGACGACGTCGAATGGGTGATCTTGTGCTCGGAGGGCTACACGTCCAGCCTGGCCGCGGCGGCGCTGCTGGACATCGGCCTGCACCGCGCCACCGACGTCATCGGGGGCTATCACGCGCTGGCCGTCGCCGGCGTGCTAAGCGAGCTGGCGGGGGGCCGGGTCGATCCGGTGTTCGCGGACACCGGCTCGGCCGCCCGCCGCTGGCTCTAGGTCGCCTCGTCAGTCGTTGCTTCGTTGAGGTGGTCAGCAACGGCGACCTTGCGTTGGGAACCTGCCAAAGCCGGGCCCACTAGTTAACTGCAACCCCGACGGGTGATTCGACGCCGGCCGGGGGAACACATGCGGCCGCGGCAACGGCGGTCATTGCGAGGACGGCCGCAATCAGGATCTTCGCGGTTAGACGTGACATCAGGACTCCGTTCTTCGGCCCCCTGGCAGAACTCTAGATCGACCGCGGGCAAATTTCAATCGCGATTGAATTAATGCATCGTGCTGGGGGTGTTCCGTACGGAATCTTCGAGGTCACCGCCGCGTCGCCGGCGCTGGTTCGGTGGCTGTCCGGCAGGCACGGGACCGCATCTTCGCGCGCCGTGGCGGGTTATTGCGTCGCCAGGCCGAGCCCCAGCTCATCGGCGGGGGCGGTGAGGAACCGGTGCACTGCTGGCCCCACCAACCCGACCACCTCATCAACGCCGAGCGACGACAGTGGAGGCACACGCATGACGTACCGCAGCATTCCAGTGCCGACGAGGTTGGTCGCGGCCAGCATTGCGCGCAGACGCGCTTCATCGCCACCGCCCAGGGCGCTGGACACCGCGGTGAGCAGATAATCGTGCAGGAAACCGCGAAATGCATCGTTGGCATCGCTGTTCGACGTCGCCGACTGCACCATCGACACCATGCTCGCGGCCGTATCAGGCTGCTCCCAGATGCCAAGGTAGGCCCGCACTATGCGGCAGCCTAAGTCGTCGTCTTGCCGGGCGATCTCAGTCGTTAGCAAATCAGAGGGCAGCACCAGCTTCATCGACTCGCGGAACAATGCCGCCTTCGAGCCGAAGAGATACAGAACCATCGAAGGGTCTACTCGCGCATCGTCTGCAATCGTCCGCAGCGTTGTTTTGTCGTAGCCATGGGCGGCGAACTGCCGCTTTGCCGCGCCAAGCACCGCGTCGCGCGATACCGGCTCGCCTTGGCGTCTACCGCGCCGCTTCTGAACTTCCCCAGGCGGCGACACGCTGCGAACGATATCATTTCAACACTCGTTGAAAAGCGGGCCGGGGCGGGTCGATCCGGTGTTCGCGGACACCGGCTCGCCCGCCCGCCGCTGGCTCTGGGTCGTCTGGCCCTAGGCCGTCTCGTCCGAGTGCAGCAGCGGGCGC
>NZ_LZKY01000056.1:0-25033 GCF_001673055.1 Mycobacterium sp. 1245801.1 | reverse complement strand
GATGCTGGTGATGGACGCCGACCGGTTCGGGATCAGTCAGTTGCACCAGCTGCGCGGCCGGATCGGCCGTGGCCAGCATCCGAGCCTGTGCTTGTTCGCCAGCTGGTCCGCGCCGGACTCGTCGGCCGGCCGCCGACTGTGTGCGGTGGCCGAGACGCTGGACGGCTTCGCCCTGGCCGATCTCGACCTCAAGGAGCGTCGGGAGGGAGATGTGTTGGGCCGCAACCAGTCCGGCAAGGCGATCACGCTGCGGCTGCTGTCCCTGGCGGACCACCTGGAGTTCATCGAGGCCGCGCGGGACTTTTGTGTCAGGGCCTACGCCGAGGACCGCTCCAATCCCGGTTTGGGGCTGCTGGCCGCGCGATTCACCGACACCGACCGCATCGAATACCTGGACAAAAGTTGAATCGCAAAGTACTGCTGTGGCTGGCCGCGGCGGCCGCGCTGGCGTTGCTGGTGGCCTATCAGACGGTCGGCTCCTCGACCGCCCGGCGTTCCGCCGAATACGCGGCGCGCGCCGACGTTCCGACGGTGCAGCCGGGCACCGATGTGCTCGCCGGTGTGGCCGTCGTGCCCCTGCGCCAGCACCGCTACGACTACCTGCGCTCGGCGTTCGGCGACGCCTGGGACGACGACAACGATGCCCCGTTGGGGCACAACGGATGCGACACGCGCGACGACATCCTGAACCGTGATCTGGTGGACAAAACGTATGTGTCGGTGAAACGGTGTCCGGACGCGGTGGCCACCGGCACGCTGCACGACCCCTACACCAGCAAGACCATCGCCTTTCAGCGCGGCCCCAAGGTCGGTGAGTCCGTGCAGATCGACCACATCGTCCCGCTGGCCTACGCGTGGGACATGGGCGCGTACGGCTGGCCCGCCCCCGAGCGGCTGCGCTTCGCCAACGACCCGGCCAACCTGCTGGCCGTCGAAGGGCAGGCCAACCAGGACAAGGGCGATTCGCCGCCGGCGCAATGGATGCCGCCGAACGCGGCGTTCGCCTGCCAGTACGCGATGCAGTTCATCGCGGTGCTTCGTGGTTACTCGCTGCCGGTGGACCAGGCGTCGACCGGCGTGCTGCGCCAGGCCGCGACGACCTGCCCGACGGGGTAGCGCGGCGCCCTACGCGAGCGCCGCCGGTGCTGATCGCGGCTCGATTGACCTCAGGGCATCTCAGGTGATGACCGCGGGCATGCTGTCCCAGCCTCGCACGGTCGAGGTACGCGAACGTCGTGCTGCGGGCATGTCGATGTCCCATTCGGGCCATCGCTTGAGTACCTCTTCTAGCGCCACGCGGCCTTCCAAACGCGCCAACGGAGATCCGACGCAGAAGTGCGGACCCCGGCCGAAGGTGAGGTGGCCGCCGGGTTTTCGGTGAATGTCGAACTTGTCGGGGTCGTCGAAATGACGTTCGTCGCGGTTGGCCGAAGCCAGCATCAGCAGCAGGGCGCTGCCCGCCGGGATGACCCGCCCCTGGAAAGTCACATCGTCGGTGGCGACGTAGCGCGCTACATGCGGCCCGGGTGGTTCGTAGCGCAGCAGTTCCTCGATTGCCGTCGGGATCAGCGCATGGTTTTCGGCGAGTTCCTTACGTTGATCGGGGTGCTCGGCCAGCACCTTGCCCATCCAGCCGAACAGGCGACCGGTCGTTTCAACGCCCGCGCCGGCCACCACCGCCAAGAACACGATCAGTTCCTGCTTGGTCAGCTTCCGCGTGGTCCCGGTCTCGTCCTCGAACTCGACATTGAGCAGTTCGGTAATCAGGTCGTCCGATGGGTTCTTTTCGCGCCACTCGACGTATTCGCCGAACATCTCACCGGTGAAGTAGCGATCTTTCTTGATTGACATCGGTTTTCCGGGCTCGTTGCGCAGCACCTGGTTGGCGTGTTCGCGTACCGCAGGCTGTTCCGCATCGGGAATACCGGCAAGCATTCCGATGGTGCGCATGGGCAGCTCGGCGCCCAGATCCGCCACGAAATCGAACCGCTCCCCGCCGACGAGTGGGTCAAGGCACGCGACGCAGAAGGCACGGATCTTGTCCTCGATCGCTCGCATCTTCTTCGGTGTGAATGCCCTGGACACGATCGCGCGATGAATGGTGTGCAAGGGCGGATCCTCGTTGATGAAGATGCCTGGCGGCATCACCGGGTCGGTCATGACGACCTCGAGGATGTCGCCCTTGGCCGAGCTGAGCCGGGCGGTGTCTTTCAGCGCCGCATCGACATCCGCGTAACGGCTTACGCCCCAAAAGTTGTGCGGTTCGTTGTAATAGACCGGGCACTCGTCGCGCAGGCGCCGGTAGGTCGGATAGGGGTCCAGGTCGATGTCGACGTCCCACGGGTCGTAATACAGATCGCTCAACGTCGGCTCCTCGTCAGCGGTTCTTCCGCACGCCCTCATGTGGGCGCTATACGAACGTACAGCATGCCTCGTCCGAGGGGCAACGAACCGGTCGTCCCCGGCACAGGCGACGATGCTATACGATCGTACAAACGATGGGCGCCGCTCGCGCACCGCCACGACGAACAAGAGGAAACG
Organism: Mycobacterium sp. 1245801.1; assembly: GCF_001673055.1. NCBI lineage: Bacteria > Bacillati > Actinomycetota > Actinomycetes > Mycobacteriales > Mycobacteriaceae > Mycobacterium > Mycobacterium sp. 1245801.1. Next base: position 22,492 of record NZ_LZKY01000056.1, on the reverse strand, counting down.
GTATGAAGAGTCGGTTTGACCTCGACGGCCGCGTCGCCGTCATTACCGGCGGCGGCACGGGAATCGGGCGTGGTACGGCGCTCGTGCTGGCCCAGCATGGCGCCGACGTCGTGTTGGCGGGCCGGCGCCCCGACCCGCTCGAATCCACAGCCAGGGAAGTCATGGCGCTGGGCCGCCGTGCCGTGGCCGTGTCCACCGATGTGACGTCCGCGGACGAGTGCCGGGCGCTCATCGACAGAGCTGTTCAGGAATTCGGGCGGCTGGACATCCTGGTCAATTGTGCTGGGGGAGCGGAGACGAAGTCGATCCTCAAGTGGCCCGACGACGACTTCGAGAACGTGCTCGCCCTGAACTTCAACGCCGTCTGGCACCTGTCCAAGGCGGCAGCCCAGCCGATGATGGCGCAGGGCAAGGGGGCCATCGTCAACATCTCGTCGGGGGCCAGCCTGCTGGCGATGCCGCAGGCGGCTCCCTATGCCGCCGCGAAGGCGGCCGTGAACAACCTGACCGGGTCGATGGCGGCCGCGTGGGCCAAGAAGGGCATTCGAGTCAACGCCATCGCAGTCGGTGCGGTACGCGCCGCCACCCTGACCGACGACGCCGCGCGGTACGGATTGGATCCGGAGGCGATCGCGCTCACCAACGGCCTCGGCCGACTCGGTGAGCCCGACGAAATCGGCTACGGCGTCTTGTTCTTCGCGTCGGACGCAGCGAGTTTCTGTTCGGGGCAAACGCTGTACATGCACGGAGCTCCCGGTGGCGCTGGCGTGTAAGGCGGCACCCGAGGCCGATGCGCGCCGGCGGTTCTTGTGCCCCTCGCATTTTCGCTATACATTCGTACAGCACCTTGCTGGTACGGCCCGAAACCGAGGAGCTGCCCGATGACCCGAACGGCCGTCGTGACCGGTGCGGGTTCCGGTTTGGGACGAGCGATCGCCGTCAAGCTGGCGGCCGACGGTCATCGCGTGGCGATCATGGACGTGCATCCGGCCAATGCCAACGCCGTCGCCTCCGAGATCGAAACCGCCGGCGGCAATGCGCTTGCGATCGGAGTCGACGTGTCGGACGAGGCGGCGGTTGAATCGGCATTCGCCTCCGTGCGAGGGGAATTCGGGCCGACGGAGATTTTGGTGACCAGCGCGGCCATCGCCGGATTCACGCGGTTCGACAAGATCACCCTCGACGAGTGGAACCGCTATCTGGCGGTGAACTTGACCGGCACCTTCCTCTGCGTGCGAGCGGCGTTGTCCGACATGGTGGCGGCGAAATGGGGTCGTATCGTTACCATCTCATCTGCCGCCGGTCAGCAGGGCGCTCCCGCGCAGGGGCACTATTCGGCCACCAAGGGCGGCGTGATCGCCATGACCAAGACGGTCGCGCTGGACTACGCCCGCAAGGGCATCACAGCCAATACCGTACCGCCGTTCGTCATCGATTCGCCGATGCTGCGCCAGCAACAGCGGGACGGAAAGCTGCCACCCACCGAGCATTTGACGCAAGCCATTCCGGCCGGGCGGCTGGGGCAGGCCGACGACGTGGCGGCGGTGTGTTCCTTTCTGTGCTCGGAGGGCGCCGGTTACGTCAACGGCCAGGTGATCGGCGTGAACGGCGGCGCGGTCCTCTGACAACGCCAAACGACAATGCAAGCAACGCAACGTATTCAGGAGGTAGCGTGCGCGTCAAGGTCGATCCGGCCCGCTGCCAGGGCCACACGATGTGCGCCATGACCGCACCGGAGTCGTTCGAACTCGACGACGTCGATGGTCATGCCCATGCCGTGGTCGAGGAGGTCGCCGACGGGCACCGCGACGGTGTGCTCGAGGCGGCCCGCTCCTGCCCCGAGCAGGCCATCTCCGTGATGATCGACCATGTCGTTGCTGCCCGGGCGGCCCACGGTCGTCGACTTGGGCGATGACATGAGCGCACCTGCAGACGACTCGGCGGCGATTCCGCACTGACGGGTCGGCGGGTCGGCCACGTACGCCCGAAGGAGCACATCGATGCCGGAAAACACCCCGGTGGTCCTGGTCACGGGAGCCAGCCGCGGCGCGGGCGCAGGGATCGCCCGCGCGCTGGGCAGCCATGGCTGCACGGTGTATGTCACCGGTCGCACCCGCAGCGGCGCTGACTCAGCCCTGCCGGGCACCGTCGACGAGACGGCCGCACAAGTGAGCGCCGCGGGCGGACGGGGGATCGCCGTCGGTGTCGACCACGCCGACGACGACCAGGTCGAGGCGTTGTTCGCCCAAATCCGCGGCGAGCAGGGGCGGCTCGACGTCCTGGTCAACAACGCCGCGATCATTCGCGACGAGATGATGGGTCGGACCAAATTCTGGGAGGAGCCCCTCAGCGTGCTCGACACGCTCGACGTCGGGCTGCGCAGCAGCTACGTCGCCACCGTCCACGCCGCACCGTTGATGATTTCGCAACGCAAAGGGCTGGTTGCGTTTTCGTCGTCCTCGGGGTCAGTGCACTACGCGTTCGGTCCCGCCTATGGGGTGCCGAAGGCGGCCACCGACAAGATGGCCGCCGACATGGCGTTCGACTTTCGTGAGTTTGGCATCGCTGCCGTCTCGATCTGGATGGGATCGCTGCTGACCGACCGCGTCCGAAAGATCATCGCCAGCAATCCCGAGAAGTTCGGCCACATCCTCGATACCGCCGAGACGCCCGAATTGACCGGCCACGTGATCTGGGCGCTCTATCAGGACCCGGACTTGATGAGTTTGAGCGGGCAGACGCTGATCGGCGCGGAGCTGGCGGCGAGATACGGCATCAGTGACGAAGGTGGCCGCCAGCCACCGTCCTATCGTGATTTGTTCAACGTTCACCCGCACCAGCAGTGCGCACACGTGATGCGTTGACCGTCAACATGATTGTCCACTGAGTCGACCGCGGCGACCCACCCGCTCAACTACGGCTACGCACGACGCGTCGTCGCCCGGCGGCGCTGGGTGGTCTTGCGTTTGGGAGGCTCGGGGCGTGGTTCCACCGAGTCTATGTAGCGCTCGAAGGCCTTGGTGACCTCCCGGTGGGCCGACTTGACGCCGATGCCCTCCTCGAGATTCAGGAACTTCGGCATGCCCGACATCAGCAACTGCAGCGCCGGCAGCGAAAGATCACCGACCGGACGAGCGTTCTTGCCGAACTTGGCGACGAGCGCGTCCAATTGGACCTTCCGTACGCTCTCGGTCACGGCAGCGATCTCATTGCGAATGGATTTGCGGTGGTTGCCCAGCGCCATGAACTCCGTCATCAGCGCGCCGGTCGCCTCTTCCCACGAGTACTCCCACACGGCCCGCAGGGGATCGTCGCTGCGGCGTGCGAGCGTTTCGGTCAGGTATGCCAGATTGCGCTCGGAGTAGCGCCGAATCGCGGCGACGAAAATCTCATCGAGAGTGGGGAAGTAGTACTGCACCAGGCTCGGTGTCACGCCGGCCTTTGCCGCCAGCGCCCGGTAAGTGACGCTCGCATACCCCTGTTCGAGCATCAGCTTTTCCACGCAGTCCAGCAGCACGTCCCGCGTCTTGGACGTTTCGGCGCCCACGCGCCGCGACGACGTCGCCATGGCCATCCGATCTGTTGAGTACTCGTATTGTGACACCTGGCCTGTGCTGTACGAGTGTATAGTGGCACCGGGCGTCGCAAGCGTCGATGCCGACCGATCCAACGAATAGGGACAGCATGGCCGTGGACACGGGCTTGGACGCGCTCGAGAAGAACGTTCGCTATCTGCTGGATCGCACTGAGATCCTCGACTGCATTGCGCGCCACGCCCGAGGTTGTGACCGCCACGACGTCGACCTGATCGCGTCCGCGTACCACGCCGATGGTGTCGACGAGCACGGCCACGCCGTCAATTCCGGTCCGGAGTACGGGGATTGGGCCAATAAGACCCATGCCGAGACGGCGCGGGTTCACACCCACAACATCACCACGCACACGTGCGAAGTCGATGGTGATGCCGCGCACGCCGAGAGTTACGTGATCGTGGTTCTCGTCGGGCCCGACGCCAAGAGCGCCCAGTTCATCACCGGCCGTTACATCGACCGGCTGGAGCGGCGAAATGGGCAGTGGCGCATCGCGGTCCGCCGCTCGACGGTCGAAGGCATGTTCCTCGCGGACGCCCGGGTGTTGCAGTCATCGTTCTTCACCGAAAAGGGCTACCTCGTCGGGACGCGCGACCGCACCGACCTGTCGTATCAGCGTCCCTTGACCATCGACGCGCCGGCCCCGGCGCGATGGTAGCGGCGCCCTACGCGCCTTCGTAGGTCTCGGGGTCCGGGCGCAACCGGGTGCCGTCGTTGAGCCCGTTGAGCGCCTCGACGTGCTCGTCCGCCAACTCGAAGTCGAAGACGTCGAGGTTGGAGGAGATGTGCTCGGGGTTGGCGGACCGGAAGACGACCGCATTGCCCAGCTGCAGGTTCCACCGCAGCAGGACCTGCGAGGCGGTCTTGCCGTATTCGCCGGCGACCGAATTCACCGTCGGGTTGTCGTTCAGCTTGCCCAGCGCCAGCGGCGTGTAGGACTGGGTGAGCACGTTGTGCTCGGCGTTGGTCTTGCGCAGCGCTTCCTGGTTGAGCAGCGGATGCAGCTCGACCTGGTTGACCGCCGGGGTGACGAAAGTCAGATCGATGACAGTCGTCAGGTGCTCGTCGGTGAAGTTGGATACACCGATCGAGCGGGCCTGACCTTCCGCGCGGGACTGGATCATGCCGCCGAAGGAGTTCACGTAGCTGCCCAGGGCCGGCGCCGGCCAGTGGATGAGGTAGAGGTCGACGTAGTCCAGGCCGAGGCGCTCCAGGCTGGCGTTGCAGGCGTCCATCGCCGCCTTGAAACCCTGGTCCGCCGTGGCCAGCTTGGTGGTCACGAACAGCTCGGCGCGGGGAATGCCGGAGGCGGCGATGGCGCGCCCCACGGCGGCCTCGTTCCCGTAGGCCGCGGCGGTGTCGATCAGCCGGCAGCCGACTTCCAGCGCCGCCGACACCGCGCGTTCGGTCTCGTCATCCGACAATTCCGCGACGCCCAGGCCCAGGGCCGGGATCGTGTTCTCGTCGTTGAGAGCAATTGAGGGTACGGCGGAGCCCGACTCGCCAGCCAATTCATTCACCTGCCTGTGAAATTGAAGGTTCGAGATTGTGCACCGAGCCGAGTTCCGTCATCGAATTCGAGGCGCTGAGTTCGAAATCGAACACGTCGAAGTCGCTCGCAATCCGATGAAGGCTCACCGACCTGGGGACCACGATATTACCTAGTCAATAAATGCAACTGATCGACACCTGCGCGCGGGTCGTCTTTCGCCGCGACGCGGCCCGATCTCACCACCGATATCGCAGACTTCGCCCACCACGCGCTCGGCACGCCGATAGCGCTGCAGTAGCGTGGGTCAGGCGGCAATGCCGCGTGTTTGGTGGCCGCCGGGGGCCGGCAACGCTCCGAGGCGGTGGGTTCGGGGACCGAATAGCTGTTCGTCGGCGAGCGTTCGCACGTGTTGTTAAGGGGGTTGCCCATGACCAGGCCTCTGTCAGGCGCACCGGAACTCGAGCGCGGCGCCGATCGCACCTCGGTGCCGCTGGCCAGCCGGATCCAGGGCGCCGTCACCGGCGTCGGGGCCAAGGTCATCCCGTGGATCCCCACCGCCATCAGGCGCGGGCTGGTCCGTGGGCGCTCGGTGATCATCGACGGCAACACGCTGGACCCCACGCTGCAGCTGATGCTGTCGGGGCTGCGCGCGGTCGGCATCGACGGCCTGGTGGTCGACGACGACCCGCACGTCTCGCGAGCTCAGATGCGCGAGTCCACCGTGGGGTTCCCCGGGCCGCAGATCCACGTCGACGTCGCCGAGCTGACGCTGCCCGGCCCCGCCGGGCAGATCCCCGCCCGGCACTACCGTCCACCCGGCGGCGAGCCGGCACCGCTGCTGGTCTTCTACCACGGTGGCGGCTGGTCCATCGGCGACCTGGACACCCACGACAGTCTGTGCCGACTGACCTGCCGTGACGCCGGCATCCATGTGTTGTCCATCGACTACCGGCTGGCCCCCGAGCACCCGGCGCCGGCCGCGATCGAGGACGCCTACGCGGCCTTCACCTGGGCCTACGAGCACGCCGGCGAGCTGGGTGCGACGCCGGGCCACGTCGCGGTCGGCGGGGACAGCGCCGGCGGCAACCTTGCCGCCGTCGTCAGCCAGATCGCGCGCGACGAGGGCGCCCCGGCGCCGGTGCTGCAATGGCTGATCTATCCGCGCACCGACTTCACCGCCAAGAACCGGTCGCTGACCCTGTTCTCGCGCGGCTTCCTGCTGACCAAGCGGGACATCGACTGGTTCGAATCGCAGTATCTGCGGCGGTCGAAGCTCGACCGCACCGATCCGCGGGTGTCGCCGGCGCTGGCGCAGTCGCTGACCGGACTGGCGCCCGCGCTGATCGCCGTCGCGGGCTTCGACCCGCTGCGTGACGAAGGCGAAAGCTACGCCGAGGCGCTGCGGGCCGCCGGCGTCGCGGTGGACCTGCGGTACCTGGGTTCGCTGACCCACGGCTTCGCCAACCTGTTCCAGCTGGGCGGCGACAGCATGGTCGCGACCAGCGAGCTGATCTCGGCGCTGCGCGCCCACCTGAGCCGGGTCTGATTCCCGCAGCGGTTGGCGCCGGTAATCTAGAGGCGCCTTGTCCGATCGCTTTGTCCGCACCCGGGCAGACCGACAACTCGTACCGAAAGATCAGGGAACCTGTGGCCGACAAACCCAAACGTCCCCCGCGATTCGACATGAAGTCGGCCTCCGGCGGTAAGTCGAGCCGGCTCGTCCAAATCGGCGGTACCGCATTCGTGGTGATCTTCGCGGTCGCCCTCGTCTTCTACATCGTGACCTCGCACCACAAGAAGACCGGCCCCACCGGCGCGGGCGACACCGTTCGGGTCACGTCGAGCAAGCTGATCACCCAGCCCGGCACCAGCAACCCCAAGGCCGTGGTGACGTTCTACGAGGACTTCCTGTGTCCGGCCTGCGGTAACTTCGAGCGCACCTTCGGCCCGACGGTGTCCAGGCTCATCGACCTCGGCGCCATCGCGGGCGACTACTCCATGGTGTCGATCCTCGACAGCTCGCGGAACCAGAACTACTCCTCGCGCGCGGGCGCCGCGGCGCTCTGCGTCGCCGACGAGTCCCAGGACGCCTTCCGGCGCTTCCACTCCGCGCTGTTCAGCACCGACATCCAACCGAGCGAAACCGGCAAGAGCTTCCCGGACAACGCCCGGTTGATCGAACTCGCCCGCGAGGCCGGTGTGGTGGGCAAGGTGCCGGACTGCATCAACAGCGGCAAATACCTGTCCAAGGTCACCGGCGAAGCGGCGGCCGCACACATCAACGCCACGCCGACCATCAAGATCAACGGCGAGGACTACGACCCGTCGACACCCGAGGCGCTGGTCAACAAGATCAAGGAAATCGTGGGCAACATCCCGGGCATCGACGGCGCGGTCGCGCCGGCCGCGATGTGACCGGTGCGGTGTCGACCGAAGCTGTCGATCCCGCCGGCGACCTGACGCCGGATCCGGCTTCGGGGACGCGAGTGCCCGCGCTCAGCGCCTGGTGGGTGCTCATCGCCGGGCTGATCGGGCTGGTCGCGTCGGCGACGCTGACGGTTGAGAAGATCGACATCCTGGAAAACCCGGCGTACGTGCCGTCCTGCAACATCAACCCGATCCTGTCCTGCGGCTCGGTGATGATCACGCCGCAGGCGTCGCTGCTGGGCTTTCCCAACCCGCTGCTGGGGTTGGTGGCCTTCACCGTGGTGGTCGTGACCGGGCTGTTGGCGCTGACGAAAGTTGCTCTGCCGCAATGGTATTGGCTGGTTCTGACGGCCGGGCTGGTGGTCGGGGCGGTGTTCGTGCACTGGCTGATCTTCCAGAGCCTCTACCGCATCGGCGCGTTGTGCCCCTACTGCATGGTGGTGTGGGTCGTCACCATCTCGCTGCTGGTGGTGGTGGCCTCGATCGCCTATCGCCCGGTGCTGCAGCACCGGCAATCCGGACCGGGATGGCTGCTCTTCCAATGGCGGTGGTCGGTCGCCGCGCTGTGGTTCACCGCGGTGTTCTTGCTGATCATGGCCCGGTTCTGGGACTACTGGTCGACGCTGCTCTAGGACTTCGCAGGTGACCCGGATCATTGGCGGCGCGGCCGGGGGCCGTCGCATCGCGGTCCCGCCGCGCGGTACCAGGCCCACCACCGATCGGGTGCGCGAATCGCTGTTCAACATCCTCTCGGCCCGCCTGGACCTGACCGGTGTCGCCGTGCTGGACCTCTACGCCGGTTCGGGCGCACTGGGATTGGAGGCGCTGTCCCGCGGTGCCGCCGCCGCGCTCTTCGTGGAGTCGGACCCGCGCAGCGCATCCGTCATCGCGCGCAACATCGAAACCGTGGGCCTGCCCGGTGCGACGCTGCGCCGCGCAGCGGTGGCGACCGTGTTGGCCGCCGGGACCGACGCCGCGTTCGATCTGGTGCTGGCCGACCCGCCCTACGACGTGGACGCCACCGAGGTCGAGGCCGTGTTGGCCGCCTTGCCCGCCCGTGGCTGGGTGCACCAAGGCAGCGTTGCGGTGGTGGAGCGTGCGGCCGGCGGCGCGCCGCTGGACTGGCCGGCCGGCTGGGCCGCGTGGCCGCACCGGGTGTATGGCGACACCCGGCTGGAGCTGGCCGAGCGCCATTGAGGTAGGCGTGTACCGTCGTTCGTCATGGCGCCGCTCCTCAGCATCGCTTCGCTCTGCATCGTCTCGCCGCGCGTCATGATCGCCGATGTCCGCAGATCACCCGCTTGCATCGGATCGCGCGCATGACGGGCGCGGTGTGCCCCGGGTCGTTCGACCCGGTGACGTTGGGTCACATCGACGTCTTCGAGCGCGCGTCGGCCCAATTCGACGAGGTGGTGGTGGCGATCCTGACCAACCCCGCCAAAAAGGGCATGTTCGACCTCGACGAGCGGATCGCGATGATCAACGAATCGACAACGCACCTGCCGAACCTGCGGGTGGAGGCCGGGCAGGGCCTGGTCGTCGACTTCGTCCGGGCGCGGGGCATGACCGCCATCGTGAAGGGATTGCGCACCGGCACCGACTTCGAATACGAGCTGCAGATGGCGCAGATGAACAAACACGTCGCCGGTGTGGACACCTTCTTCGTCGCGACCGCCCCGCGCTATTCGTTCGTGTCCTCGTCGCTGGCCAAAGAGGTCGCGATGCTCGGCGGTGACGTGTCCGAACTGCTGCCCGAACCGGTCAATCGCCGTCTGCGCGAACGGCTTTCGGCCCGGTCCTGAATCCGCCGATCGACGCCAAAACCATTGCGCGGCAGGCGCATTGACCATGCCGGTAGTGGCGTGGAGTAAACCGCCACGCCGCGGGTACCCGATGGTGTCGAAAGTTCTCCGTCGATTACCCGTGAGTCCCTGGTTAGGGGCGGTCGACGGGTTCGAGCGCGCCACGTGGAACCGGAGTCCGCCGGAATAGATCGCAGACGCCCATACAGAACGTATCTTGAAGATCTGATCCGTCAGGAGGGGGTACGCGAGGTCGCCGACGTCGATAGGAGAACGGCACCATGACGGTAGACAATCTGTTCGACGTACCCGAGGCCGCGGCCAATCTGGTTGCGCTGCTCGCCGACGAGGGAGTCGCGCACTTCTTCATCAACCCCGGAACCGATTCCGCGCCGATTCAGGAGGCGCTGGCGGCGGCGCGCGCCGCGGGCACGCCGAGCCCGCAGGCGGTGTTGTGCGTGCACGAGAGCATCGCGCTGGCCGCGGCCATCGGCCATCACATGGCCAGCGGCCGCCCGCAGGCGGTGATGGTGCACGTTGACGCCGGCACGCTGAACCTGGGCTGCCAGCTGCACAACGCGCAGCGCAACGGGACCCCGGTGGTGGTATTCGCCGGCCGCGCTCCCTACAGCTCGGCGCCGGGGGTGCGCGGTCACCGCGACACCTACATCCATTGGCAGCAGGAGCAACTCGACCAGCCCGCCGTGGTGCGCAACTACGCCAAGTGGCACATGGAGGTTCCCCGCGGCCGCGAGCTGGCCCCGATCGTCCGGCGGGCCTTCCAGGTCACCCAATCCTGCCCGTCCGGCCCCGCGTACGTCATGCTGCCGCGAGAAGCGTTGATGGAGCACGGGGCCGGGGCGCTGCCGCGCCGCCTGCCGCCGGCCGTACCGCCCGGCCCGGATCCGGGCGCGCTGGGACGCTTGGCGGGAATCCTGGTGGCGGGCAAGCGGGTCGTCATCGTCACGGCCCGGACCGCCGCCGACCCCGCGACCGCAACGGTGCTGGGCCGCATCGCCGAGCTGCTGGGTGCGCCGGTGATCGATCAGGGCGACCGCGCAAACCTGCCGCTGGAACATCCGTTGCACGTGGTGGGCGACGCGGCGCCGCTGGAGAACGCCGACACCGTGCTGCTGTTGGACTGCGAAGTGCCCTGGGTGTCGGCGCAGCTGGCCCCGCCCGCGAATGCCCGCGTGGTGCAGATCGACGGCGATCCGGTCAAACCGAGCATGCCGCTGTGGTCGTTTCCGATCGAGGTCGCGCTGACCGCCGACACGCGGGTGGCGCTGCTGTTGCTCGAGCAGACCCTGTTGCGGCTGGCCACCGACGAGCTGCGGGAGAAGTGGGCCGCGCGTCGGCAGGCGGCCGAGGCCGACACGGCGCAGCGCCAGCGGGACGCGGCCCGCCGGGCCGCCTCCGATCGCCCGGCGGACGCACCCGATGCGATGCTGGCCGCGCTGGGCGGCGCCCTGCCCGACGACGCGGTGGTGGTCCAGGAGGCCGTGACCAACCGGTCCGCCGTGGCCCGGCAGGTGCGGCGGTCACCCGGGCAGCTCTTCGACACGGGCGCCCCGGGATTGGGCTGGGCGCTCGGCGGCGCGTTCGGGGTCAAGCTCGCCCGGCCGGAAGCGCCCGTCGTCGCCATCTGCGGCGACGGCTCGTTCAACTTCGGCGTGCCCACCGCCGCGTTGTGGTCGGCGCATCGCCATGGTGCGCCCTTCGTCACCGTCGTCTTGAACAATCAGTCGTATCTGGCCTCCAAGCTGCCGGTGATTGACTTGTATCCGCAGGGAGTGTCGGTGCGGGAGAACGATTTCGGCGAGACCCGACTCACCCCCGACACCGACTACGCCGCGCTCGCCGCGGCATGCGGCGGCAGCGGACGCACGGTGCACACGCCGGCGGAGATGAGCAAGGCCGTCGAATGGGCGCTCGCCGAGGCCGGGCAAGGGCGCTGCGTGGTGCTGGACGTGCGGTTGCCGCAACCCTGAGACTCCTCAGTGCCGATGCTCTGATTGGCCGGCCTCGGGGGAGCCGCCCATCATGCGCACCATCGGCAGACCTCCGGACGTGACGAACCGGGCGATCAGGACTGCCGCGAGCATCAGGAAGGCGATGTTGAGCCACGTCGTGTAGTTCCAGGAGATCGACGCCTCGATCACCGTCGCGTTGCGCTGCTTGGGAATGAGATGCGTTGTGCCGAAGACCAATTCGACCAGATATCCGGCGGCCACCATAGCGGCGTAGAAGGTGCCCAGTAGCGTCAGCATCATCTTGGTGCCGTAATACTTGCGGTAGATGTTGAGGATCGGAAGGATCAACAGGTCGGCGTAGATGAAGGCGATGACACCGCCGAAGCTGATGCCTCCGTTCCACAGCACCGCGGCCAGCGGCACGTTGCCGATGGAGCACACGAAGGACATGATCGCCACAATGGGCCCCACGATCGGGCCCCACAGCGCCGAGAGGCCCGGGTGATCGGCCAAAAAGAAGACCTGCCAGAACTTTTCGGGTACCCAGGCCGCGACGGCGCCGGCGATCAACAAGCCCAGCACGAGGTCGCGCAGGATCGCCAGCCACTCCATCACGAACACGTGTGAAACCGAGGTGAGGCCCGCCGGGGAAAACAGCCGTCGCCAGAACGAGCCCTCGCCCTGGATCGACATGTCCATGGCCGCATGGCCTTCCATGGATCCGGCGAGTCCCCGCTCGGCCTGCTCGCGGGCGGCGTCCACGAGTCGCGAACGCACGAACAGCCGGAACAGCACGGCGAGCGCGACGATCATCAGTGGGCCGCCGACGAATTCGGCGGCGGTGAATTGCCAGCCCATCAGCAGCGCCAGGATGATGCCCAGTTCCACCACCAGGTTGGTGGAACCGATTTCGAACGCCATCGCGGCGGTGAAGTCGGCGCCCTTGCGAAACAGCGACCGCGCCAGCGCCACCGCGGCGTACGAGCACGACGACGACGCCGCGCCCAGCCCCGCGGAGATCGCCAGGGTGCGCGGCCGGTCGTCACCCATCAGCGACACGATCGTCGAACGCCGCACGACGGCCTGCACCACCGCCGAGAGGGCGAAACCCAGGATCAGCGCCCACAAGATTTCCCACGTCATCGAGCCCGCGAGCGTCAACGCGTGCCCGATCGCCGATAGCACCGTCACTGTGTCCTCCTGGGTAAACCGTAGGGCGCCCGCGTATCCCGTGCAGTATACCCCGAGGGGGTATACTGCCGGCGACCGAGATAGTGGCCCGGCCGCCCGGCGCCTAGAATCGCTGGCAAATAGCCGGGCCCCGGCGTGTCGACGCAAACCCCGGGCCCCGCGCCCGTCGAGCCTCGGCGGGAGCCCGGCGCCGAATATGGATGAACCACCTCGTGCGGCCGTGGCGGCCGCGGTAACAGCGTGAACGGGCGCTTTCTGATGACACTGGATTCCTGCGACCTGGCCGGAAACGGCGCGCCGGGTTGTTTGAGGCGCCCCGAACGGGCAAATACCCGACACACCGGGCTCGCCACCGCTGTCACGGGGACAACACCAGGCACACTGGTAACAACCGGATCTTTGCAGACGCCAGGAGGGTATGGCCGTGTATCGAGTCTTTGAGGCGCTGGACGAACTCAGCGCCATCGTGGAAGAAGCCCGTGGCGTTCCGATGACGGCCGGCTGCGTGGTGCCCCGCGGCGACGTGCTGGAGTTGATCGACGACATCAAGGATGCGATTCCGGGCGAACTGGATGACGCCCAGGATGTGCTGGACGCCCGCGATTCGATGCTGCAGGACGCCAAGACGCACTCCGAGTCCATGGTGGCCTCGGCGACCACCGAGTCGGAGTCCATGCTCAACCACGCCCGCGCGGAGGCCGACCGGCTGCTGTCCGACGCCAAGGCGCAAGCCGACCGGATGGTGAGTGAGGCGCGCCAGCACAGCGAGCGGATGGTCGGCGAGGCTCGCGAAGAGTCGATGCGCATCGCCACGGCGGCCAAGCGCGAGTACGAAGCCAGCGTCGGGCGCGCCCAGGCCGAAGCCGACCGGCTGCTGGAAAACGGCAACATCTCCTACGAGAAGGCCGTGCAAGAGGGCATCAAGGAGCAGCAGCGCCTGGTGTCGCAGAACAGCGTGGTGGAGGCGGCCAACGCCGAGGCCACCCGGCTCATCGACTCGGCGCACGCCGAGGCCGACCGGCTGCGCGGCGAGTGCGACATCTACGTCGACAACAAGCTCGCCGAGTTCGAGGAATTCCTCAACGGCACCCTGCGCTCGGTGGGACGCGGTCGTCACCAACTGCGCACCGCCGCCGGAACCCACGACTACGCCGTGCGCTAGCCCCGCGCGGCGGTCCACCCGGGCGGCCACGCCCTGGAATTGTCGGGTCAGCGCCGTAGGATTCCCGGTATGACGCGGCAGCACAGCACATCATCGGCCCGCGGCGCAGCGTCACGGCTTGCCGGACCGATGGCGTTCGACATCACCCGGCTCGGGCGGCGCCCCGGGGCCATGGTCACCCTGCGAAAAACCGTGCCCAGTCCGTCCCGCATCGGGCTGGACATGATCGCGATCGAGGCCGGCGCGGACTTGGACCTGGACCTCCAGGTCCAATCGGTGTCCGAAGGCGTCCTGGTGACCGGGACGGTGACCGCCCCGACCGCCGGTGAGTGCTCGCGTTGCCTGACCAAGCTACAAAGCCACGTGCAGGTGCGGCTGACCGAACTGTTCGCTTACCCGGACAGCACCACCGAGGCGACCACCGAGGAAGACGAGGTGGGCCACATCGTCGACGACACCATCGACCTCGAGCAGTCGATCCGCGACGCCGTCGGGCTGGAGCTCCCGTTCTCGCCCGTGTGCACCCCGGACTGCCCGGGGCTGTGTCCCGAATGCGGCGTCCCGCTGGCCGCCGAGCCGGGCCACCGGCACGATCGCATCGATCCGCGGTGGGCCAAGCTGGCGGGCATGTTCAGCGCCGAGTCGGACGAGTCGCGGGACCAGCGGTGAGTTCACGGCAGGTTCTGCTCGACGCCCTCGGGGTTGAACTGTCCGACGAACTGCTGTCCCTGGCGCTGACGCATCGCAGCTACGCCTACGAGCACGGCGGACTGCCCACCAACGAGCGCCTGGAGTTCCTAGGCGACGCCGTGCTGGGGCTGACGATCACCGACGAGCTCTACCACCGCCACCCCGACCGCAGCGAGGGTGACCTGGCCAAGCTGCGGGCCAGCGTCGTCAACACCCAGGCGCTGGCCGACGTCGCGCGCAAGCTGTGCGGCGGGGGCCTCGGCGTCCATCTGCTGCTGGGGCGTGGCGAGGCCAACACCGGCGGGGCCGACAAATCCAGCATCCTGGCCGACGGGATGGAATCGCTGCTGGGCGCGATCTATCTCGAGCACGGCATCGACGTTGCGCGCGAGGTGATTCTGCGGTTGTTCGGTCCGCTGCTGGACGCCGCGCCGACGCTGGGAGCCGGGCTGGACTGGAAGACGAGCCTGCAGGAGCTGACCGCGGCGCGCGGCATGGGCGCGCCGTCCTACGTCGTCACTTCCACCGGCCCCGACCACGACAAGGAATTCACCGCCGTGGTCGTGGTGGCCGAGACCGAATACGGCACCGGGGTGGGCCGCTCCAAGAAGGAAGCCGAGCAGAAGGCCGCGGCCCAGACCTGGAAAACCCTCGACGTGCTGGACACCGCGGGGACGACGCCCAACTAGATGGTGTCTGTCTGAATGCCCGAACTGCCCGAAGTCGAGGTGGTGCGCCGCGGCCTGCACGCCCACGTCGTCGGCAAGACGATCACCGCCGTGCGGGTGCACCACCCGCGCGCGGTGCGTCGCCACGAAGCGGGGCCCGCGGACCTGACCGCCCGGCTGCTGAACGCGAGAATCACCGGCACCGATCGGCGCGGCAAATACCTGTGGCTGCTGCTCGACACCGAACCCGTTGGGCAGCAATCGGATACGGCGCTGGTGGTTCACCTCGGCATGAGCGGGCAGATGCTGCTCGGTGCGGTGCCGCGCGCCGACCACGTCCGGATCTCCGCGCTGCTCGACGACGGAACCGTGCTGAGTTTCGCCGACCAGCGCACCTTCGGGGGGTGGATGCTCGCCGATTTGGTCGAGGTGGACGGCAGCGTGGTGCCCGAACCGGTCGCGCACCTGGCGCGTGACCCGCTGGACCCCCGCTTCGACGCGGACGCGGTGGTAAAAGTCTTGCGGCGCAAACATTCCGAGATCAAGCGGCAGCTGCTCGATCAACAGGTGGTGTCGGGTATCGGCAACATCTACGCCGACGAGGCGCTGTGGCGGGCCAAGCTGCACGGCGCGCGACTGTCCGACACGCTGAGCCGCAAGCAGCTGACCGCCGTGCTCGACGCCGCCGCCGCCGTGATGCGCGACGCGCTGGCCAAAGGGGGGACGTCGTTTGACTCGCTGTATGTCAACGTCAACGGCGAGTCCGGATACTTCGACCGATCGTTGGACGCCTACGGCCGTGCGGGCCACGCCTGCCGTCGCTGCGGGGCGGTGATGCGCCGGGAGAAGTTCATGAACCGCTCGTCGTTCTACTGCCCGAAATGTCAACCGCGCCCGCGGGGCTGAGCTTTCGAACGCGGATGAGTCAATCGAAGATGTCGCGGCGCAGCGTCCCGGTGGGCAGCGCCGGGTCCACGAACCACTCGTGGCAAAACAGCGCACCGAACACCTGAGGCGGCAACCGCAACAGCAGCCCGAACACACCCGCGACCAGACCCGAAGCGCCGATCTGGGAGCGGTGCGCGGCGAATGCGTCGCGCTTCTGGCGCGCGAATCCGAAGACGTTGACGCGATGGGTGATCGTGGCGCGGGGGGCGTAGGCGCCGCGGACGATGTCGCGTTCGTACGGCTCCGGCAGCCGCAACAAATGCGCGACATCGCTGACGCGAAGCAGCATTTCGCGCGGCATCGTCACCTCGAGTACCCGCGGGATGGCAGCGAGTTCGGCGGCCCGCTTGCCGACGTGGTGCACCTGGACGTGGTCGCGGTGGCCGTAGCCGCCGTTGGGCTGATAGCTGAGTAGCAGGTCGGCGTGTTCGTCGCGCAGGATGCCGGCCAGCCGCCCGGCCGCCTCGTCGAGGTCCGCGCGGCCGAATCGGGTGCGCCCGGGCGGATCCGGGTAGAACAGCGGCCCGTAGCCGCTGTCGGCGTACCCCAGGCACTCCACCCGATGCGCCCCGAGAATGCTTGCGCTCAAACGCAATTCGTTCAGCCGGTCGTTGTGGTCCTCGTTGTGCACGCGACCGTCGGTTGCCGTGACCACGACCACCCGGTGCCCGGCCGCCGCCGCCCGCGCCAGGGTGCCACCCGTGAGCACGACCTCGTCGTCCGGGTGGGCATGGAATGCGACCACGGTGGACATGCAAAACAGTATGCCCGTGCCGGAAAAGTTCGGCCGCCCGGTAGAAATGAGCCATGGCCGAACTATGGGTGGAACGCACCGGAACTCGCCGCTACACCGGGTACAGCTCACGAGGGGCGCAGGTGCTGATCGGCTCCGAGGACGTCGAAGGCGTGTTCACCCCCGGTGAGCTGCTCAAGATCGCGCTCGCGGCGTGCAGCGGGATGTCCAGCGACCTGCCGCTGACCCGCCGGCTGGGCGACGACTACAAGGCGGTGGTGAAGGTCTCCGGCGCCGCCGACCGGGAGCAGGAACGCTATCCGCTGCTCGAGGAGACCCTGGAACTGGACCTGTCGTCGCTGGCCGACGACGAGAAGCAGCGCCTGTTGGTCGTGGTCAACCGCGCGATCGACCAGGTCTGCACGGTCGGCCGCACGCTCAAGTCCGGAACCACCGTCAACTTCGAGGTCAGCTCCGAGGCGAAAAATGTCGGAGCCTGACACCCGGCTCACCGCATGGGTGCACGGCCAGGTCCAAGGCGTCGGTTTCCGCTGGTGGACCCGCTGCCGGGCGCTGGAACTGGGTCTCACCGGCTATGCCGCCAACCAGGCCGACGGCCGCGTTCTGGTGGTCGCCCAGGGCCCGCGGCCGGCCGGCGAGAAGCTGCTGCACCTGCTGGAAGGCGGCACCGCATGGCCGTCGCGGCCCGGCCACGTCGACAAGGTGGTCGCCGACTGGTCACAGCCCCAGGAGCGGTTCGAGGGTTTCGTCGAGCGCTGACGGGCACGGTCCGGGCGTCCGACGAGCCCCTGGGCCTCACATGTCACACCGGCACCGGCTGCGGCGTCGATGGGCGAATCCGCAACGTGATAGCGCCGGCGCTAGCGCGTTTCGCAGGGCGACATTCACCTTCCGCCCGTGGCTGATGTGACCACTGTGACCAGTGCGTCGACCGCCCGAAACGCCGCCCTATTTCGGGCCGGCCGACACCCCGCGGTGCCGCCGTCCGGGCCGATTTGAGCGGTAGTCTGGCTCGCCGTGTACCTCAAGAGTCTGACGCTGAAGGGCTTCAAGTCCTTCGCCTCGCCGACGACTCTGCGGTTCGAACCGGGCATCACCGCCGTCGTCGGACCCAACGGCTCGGGCAAATCCAACGTCGTCGACGCGCTGGCCTGGGTCATGGGGGAGCAGGGAGCAAAGACCCTGCGCGGCGGGAAGATGGAGGACGTCATCTTCGCCGGGACGTCGTCGCGGGCCCCGCTGGGGCGCGCCGAGGTCACCGTCACCATCGACAACTCCGACAACGCGCTGCCCATCGAATACTCCGAGGTGTCGATCACGCGGCGGATGTTCCGCGACGGCGCCAGCGAGTACGAAATCAACGGCAGCAGTTGCCGTTTGATGGATGTTCAGGAGCTGCTGAGCGACTCCGGCATCGGCCGGGAGATGCACGTCATCGTCGGGCAGGGCAAGCTCGACGAGATCCTGCAATCGCGGCCCGAAGACCGTCGCGCGTTCATCGAGGAAGCCGCCGGCGTGCTCAAGCACCGCAAGCGCAAGGAAAAGGCGCTGCGCAAACTCGACGCGATGTCGGCGAACCTGGCCCGGCTGACCGACCTGACCACCGAGTTGCGTCGCCAGCTCAAACCGCTGGGCCGCCAGGCCGAGGTGGCCCGTCGCGCCCAGACCATCCAGGCCGACCTGCGCGACGCCCGGCTGCGGCTGGCCGCCGATGACCTGGTCAACCGGCAGGGCGAGCGGGAGGCCATCTTCGAGGCCGAGGCCGCCATGCGGCGCGACCACGACCAGGCGGCCGCGCGGCTGGCGGTGGCGTCCGAGGAGCTGACGACGCACGAGGCGGCGGTCGCCGAACTCTCCAGCCGCGCAGAGTCCGTTCAGCACACCTGGTTTGCGCTGTCCGCGCTGGCCGAACGGGTCGCCGCGACCGTGCGCATCGCCAGCGAGCGGGCCCAGCACCTCGACGTCGAGCCGGTCGCCACCGGCGACACCGACCCCGCCGCGCTGGAAGCCGAGGCGGAGCGGGTCGCGGCCGCCGAACAACAGCTGCTCGCCGAGCTGGCCGGCGCCCGGACCCGGCTGGACGGCGCGCGCGCCGAACTGGCCGAGCGCGAGCGCGAAGCCGCCGAGGCCGACCGGGCTCACATGGCGGCCGTGCGCGCGGAGGCGGACCGGCGGGAAGGCCTCGCCCGGCTGACCGGCCAGGTGGAGACGATGCGGGCCCGCGTCGAATCGATCGACGACAGCGTTGCGCGGCTGTCCGAACGCATCGAAGCCGCCGCCGCCCGCGCGCAGCAGGCCAAGGTGGAATTCGAGACCGTGCAGGGCCGGGTCGGTGAACTCGACCAGGGCGAGGTGGGTCTCGACGAACACCACGAGCGCACCGTCGCCGCATTGCGGCTGGCCGACGAGCGGGTGGCCGAACTGCAGTCCGCCGAGCGGGACGCCGAACGCCAGGTGGCCTCGTTGCGGGCCCGCATCGAGGCGCTCGCGATCGGGCTCGAGCGCAAGGACGGCGCGGCGTGGCTCACCCAAAACCACGACGGCACAGGTCTTTTGGGTCCGATGGCCAAGTTGGTCAAGGTCCGGTCCGGGTATGAGGCGGCGCTGGCCGCGGTGCTGGGATCGGCGGCCGACGCCCTGGCCGCCGACAGCTTCGGCGCGGCCCGCTCGGCCGTCGCCGCGCTCAAGGAGGCCGACGGCGGCCGCGCCGCGCTGGTGCTGGGGGACTGGCCCGCCGATCAGCCCACCCCGCAGGCCGCCCCGGCGGGTGCGCTGTGGGCGCTCGACCTGATCGACGCGCCCGCCCGGCTGCGCGGCGCGATCACGGCCATGCTCTCCGGCGTCGCGGTGGTCGACGACCTGGACCGGGCGCTGGCGCTGGTGGCCGCGCATCCCCGGTTGCGTGCGGTCACCCTCGACGGCGACCTGGTGGGCGCCGGCTGGGTGAGCGGCGGCTCGGACCGCAAGCTGTCCACGCTCGAGGTGACGTCGGAGATCGACAAGGCCGGCGACGAGCTGACCGCCGCCGAGGCGCGGGTGGCCCAGCTCAGCGCGGCGCTGTCCGGGGCGCTGACCGAGCAGGCCGCCCGTCAGGACTCCGCCGAGCAGGCGCTGGCCGCGCTCAACGAATCCGACAGCGAGATCTCGGGGATGTACGAACAGCTGGGCCGGCTGGGCCAGGAGGCCCGGACGTCCGAGGACGAGTGGAGCAGGCTGCTGCGGCAGCGCGAGGAGCTCGAAGCGGGCCGGACCCAGACCGTCGCCGAGGTCACCGAACTGGAGACCCGGCTGCGCAACGCGCAGGAGACCCAGCAGGCGCCGACCGAAGATCCCGTGGACCGGCAGCGGATCGCCGCGGCGACCGAAGCCGCGCGCAGCGTCGAGGTGGAGGCGCGGCTGGCGGTGCGGACCGCCGAAGAGCGGGCGAACGCGGTGCGGGGGCGCGCGGACTCGTTGCGCCGCGCGGCCGCGGCCGAGCGCGAAGCCCGGCTGCGGGCCCAGCAGGCGCGGGAGGCGCGGTTGCGTGCCGCCGCGGTGGCGGCGGCGGTGGCCGACTCCGGGCGGCTGCTGGCGCAGCGGTTAACCGGGGTCGTCGACGCCGCGTCCAAGATCCGCGACGCGCTGGCCGCCGAGCGCCAGCAGCGCGCGACCGCGATGGCCGCGGTGCGCGACGAGGTGAACGCGCTGAGCGCCCGGGTGGCCGCCCTGACCGACTCGCTGCACCGCGACGAGGTGGCCAACGCCCAGGCGGCGATGCGGATCGAGCAGCTCGAGCAGATGGTGCTCGAGCAGTTCGGGATGGCGCCGGCCGACCTGATCGCCGAGTACGGGCCGGACAACCTGCTGCCGCCGACCGATCTGGAGATGGCCGAATACGAGCAGGCCAAGGAGCGCGGTGAGCAGGTCTTCGCGCCCGCGCCGATTCCCTACGACCGGGCCACCCAGGAACGCCGCGCCAAGCGGGCCGAGCGTGAGCTGGCCGAACTGGGCCGGGTGAACCCGCTGGCGCTGGAGGAGTTCGCCGCGCTCGAGGAGCGATACAACTTCCTGTCCACCCAGCTCGAGGACGTCAAGGCCGCCCGCAAGGACCTGCTCGGAGTGGTCGACGAGGTCGACGCCCGCATCCTGCAGGTGTTCAGCGAGGCGTATGCCGACGTCGAACGCGAGTTCACCGAGGTCTTCACCGTGTTGTTCCCCGGTGGCGAGGGGCGGCTGCGGCTGACCGACCCCAACGACATGCTCACCACCGGCATCGAGGTCGAGGCCCGGCCGCCGGGCAAGAAGGTCACCCGGCTTTCGCTGCTGTCCGGCGGCGAGAAGGCGCTGACGGCGGTGGCCATGCTGGTGGCGATCTTCCGGGCCCGCCCGTCGCCGTTCTACATCATGGACGAGGTGGAGGCCGCCCTCGACGACACCAACCTGCGGCGGCTCATCTCGCTGTTCGAGCTGCTGCGGGCGCGCTCTCAGCTGATCATCATCACGCACCAGAAGCCGACGATGGAGGTCGCGGACGCGCTCTACGGTGTGACCATGCAGGGCGACGGCATCACCGCCGTCATCTCCCAGCGGATGCGCGGCCAGCAGGTGGACCAGCTGGTGGGCGCGGTCGAGTAAGGCCCGGTGACCGACGCACACCGGGCGACTTGAAACAATGTCAGCGTGTCCCAAGGTCTTTGGATCGCCATCGCGGTCGTCGCTGCCCTGCTCGTCATCACCGCACTGGTGGCAGGCCTGCTGCGGTACCGCCGGCGCCGGATCAGCTTCTCCACCCGCACCGAGCCCGGTGCGATCGACCGCTCCGGCGGCTACACCGCGTCCTCGGGCATCACCTTCAGCCAGACCACGACGGCCGATCGGCTCGACACCACCGGTCTGCCCGCGGTAGGCGACGACGCGGCCGTTCCCCGCGACGCGCCGCGGCGCACCATCTCCGAGGTCGAACTCCCCGAACCCGTCCCCGAAGCCCCGGCACCGCCAACCGTCGAAACCCCGCCACCAGCAACACCTCGTCGACCGCGGCCCGCCGTGTTACGACCCGCTTAACTTTGTCGAGCTCGTCCATCAGTCCGACCTTGGTGTGCAGCCGTCCCGCCGTGTCGATGAGCACCACGTCCGCGCCCGCGGCGATGCCCTTGTCGACGGCGTCGAAGGCCACCGAGGCCGGGTCGGCGCCCTCGGCCCCGCGGACCACCTCCGCCCCGACCCGCGACGCCCAGGTCTGCAGCTGATCGGCCGCCGCGGCGCGGAAGGTGTCGGCGGCGCCCAGCACGACCCGTCGCCCGTCGGCGACCAGTACCCGGGCCAACTTGCCGACGGTGGTGGTTTTCCCGGTGCCGTTGACGCCGACGATCAGCAACACCGAGGGATGGTCGGCGTGCGGCAGCGCCCTGATCGACCGGTCCATGCCGGGCTGCAGCTCGTTGATCAGCACGTCACGCAGCACGGCCTTGGCGTCGGCCTCGGTGCGCACGTCGCTGCTGGCCAGCCGGGTGCGCAGCTGGGAGATCACGGATTCGGCGACCACCGGGCCCAGGTCGGCGATCAGCAGCGTGTCCTCGACGTCCTGCCAGGCGTCCTCGTCCAGGTCGCCGCCGCCGATCAGGCCCAGCACGCTGCGCCCCAGCGCGTTCTGCGACCGGGCCAGCCGGCCGCGCAGCCGCTCCAGCCGGCCCTCGGTGGGCGCGATCTCCTCGAGCGCGGGGGCGGCCGGCGCCTCGGGGGCCGCGGTCGAGGGCCAGATCGAAGCCGAGTCGCTGCCGCTGGTGTTGTCCGGGATGCTCTACGACGACGGGGTG
>NZ_LZKY01000055.1:0-3286 GCF_001673055.1 Mycobacterium sp. 1245801.1 | reverse complement strand
CACCGCCGGCGATCAGGTGCGGAAACCGCGGGTGCGGCGTCACGCCGGTGTCGATGACGGCCACCTTCACGCCGGCACCACGACCGAACTGCCACGCCTCCTGCAGGTTCAGCATGTCCATGTACTTGGGTTGCAGCCGGAAGTCGGTCCCCGGCAGCACACCGACCTCGGTGCAGTACGAGTTCTGCTTCATCGGCGCCCCCGGTCCCGGCGGACCGTCCGGCGGCACCGCGCCCGCGTCGATCGTCGGGGGCGAAATCGCGTACGCCGGAGGCAGACCGGCCAACGCGCCCGAGGCGAGCAGCGCGGCGGCGAGGGTCGCGGCGCACGCGCGACCACGCCACACCTTGCCGTTAGCGATAGCGGATAGCTGCATAGACATTCATCAACCACAATGCCAGCGGGAAAATTGGCATCAGGCAGAGGTATTCAATCCATTCCACGAATTTGCGGAATAGCGGGCTGTAGACGGTGTTCGGCACTACGGCCGCCGATGTCAGTCCCGCGGCCGGCAGCAACACCAGGATCGCCGCGCTGATCGACACCGCCAGCGGCGACTGCAGCACCAGCGCGTAACGCAACACAACCGCACCGACGATCAGCACGGCCGTTCCGGCCAGGGTGATCGCCTGCCAGCGGTCGACGTACGAGCGGCCGCGCAGCATCAGGAAGCCCGCGCTGAAGCCGGCCAGCAGGACGGGCAGCCAGCGTTGTCCGGTGTGCGGATCCGACAGCGCGGTCAGCGAGACGATCATCAGCACGCCGAGCCCGATCAGCAAACCCGACAGGAAGGACCGGGCGCGTTCGGCCTGGGTCAGCACGTCGCGGACCGAGGCGGGCCCCTCCAGCACCGGAGGACCGCCGTCGGAGCGCACCACGGTGGTGGGCAGGTCGGGTCGGGCCTCGAACACCCACCGGCTGGTGGCCGACGGGAAGACGGGCAACCGGATGCCGGCCAGCCGGCGCGAGATGGCCGGCGCGCTCTGGTAGATCATGACGGACACCAGCACGACGCAGGTGAACAGCGTCACGGCGCTGGTCATCGCGACCATGCGCGCCAGCGCGGCCACCGCCGCGATCAGGCTGGCCGTGACGATCGCCGTGTAGATCGCCAGCCGGCGCCCGGTGAAGCGCAGCGCCAGTATCGCGGCGATGGTGAGGACGCCGAAACCCAGCACCGCGTGCGGGGATCCGACGCCGCCGGGCGGCGCGGCCGCCGCCGCGATCGAGATGGGGGCGAGGCTGCTCAGCAGCATGGTGTCGCCGACGCGCCGTTCCTGCTGCGTGGTCGCCCGCATCAGCAGCATCAGCGAGACGCCGAGCACAACTGCGCCGATCACGCCCGCGTAGACGGTCGGCAGCCACGAGTTGTGGTGCCAGCGCCACCAGCCGAGTAGGCCGGCGGCGGTCGTCACTCCGACGGCCACCATCGTCGCGCCGACCTGCACCGCCACGACCGGGTCGATGGCGGCGAAGCGCTTGCTGAGATCCGCCGCGACGGCGGTGGAGATGTGCTCGATGACCTGCGAGCGGTGCTCGGTGTCCGGGATGAACCGGATCCACAACCGGTCGCCGTCGTAGACGTCCTGCTCGCTCAGCGATTGGGTGGCCCGCAGCGGCGAACCGTCCACCAGGCACAGCGCCCAGCGGCCCCGGCCGGAGGCCTCCAGCGGGGTCTCGCCGAGTTCGCGGAGCCGGCTGTTGACCACCTTCAGCAACGGTTCCGTCATCACCGAGACGGGGGCGTTGGCGTCGAGCAGGACGCCGATCTGGACACCCGCGCCGGCCATCACGCCGACGACGACTGCCTGAGGCTGCGAGATTCCTTCTACGTCAGGCTGTGGTACTTCAACTACCGCAGTCATCGCCCTGCACTCCCTATCGTGATGAATGTGTGAGCCCGTGCCGCCAGTCGCGCGCGGGCCTGCGCCGGTGTACCCGTCGAGGTGCTGGCGCCCCCCGCCAAGTCCATTCCGACTAAGTGGAATTCCATCTGCCTCGCCTTGCGATTAAGAGTTGTCGTTGACACCCGTTTGAGATTTGCTGATGTCTTTGAGAGAAGTATGCCGTGTTCGCAGCTCAACCGCATGTTGAGTGCAAAGACATTGGTGAACTCTATGTTTCGCGGGAATGTCAGACCCGGCTGTGCGTTTTCCACTCGCCGTAGGGAAGTGTGTCGAGCACAGTCTTGACGCCGACCTGCACGAGCTGCGGGGTCGCCGGACAAATGGCCAGCCACGCCTCGCCCGAACCCGCGGTGCGGGCCTGCTGATACAGCGCGATGCGTCCGCCGGAGCCGTCTTTGAGTGACAGCACCGACGCGCTGGGGCCCTTGGCGTCGTCCTGGTACTGGCGGGCGTACACCGCGACCTCGGCGGCGGGGTCGGACAGCGCCTGACCCAGCGCGGCCACGGTGGCGGCGCTGATGCCCATCCGGCGCAGGTCTCCCCCGGAGAACACGTTGAAGCCGGACTCCTGCCACGACTTGGTCGCTTCCAGCATTTCCTCCAGCGGCACGTTGACCGCGTTGATCGCTGCGGGCTCGGCGTGGTGGATGGACTCGAGCGCGTCGATCACCAGGGACGCGATCGAGGCGCTGTCCGCGACGGCGACGTCGTCGACGGTGATCTCACCGCCCACCCGGACCGCCGACACCCAGTGCTGTCCGCGACGGGCCAGCACCACCCGGAATTCGTTGTCGGGGATGTCGCGCGAGCCCGGGGGCTGGTTCTCGTCATCGAGGACGCCGTAGGCCAGCTTGCCTCGGGACAACAGGGCGACCACTTCGAGGTCGGGCGCCGCGAGCACTCGCATCCGCGCGGCCACGTGCTCGTTCACCTGGTCGTTCTCGACGATGCCCTGCTCGCGCATCACCGTCATGCCGGGATGCTCGTTGAGCCAGTCGTTCGAGTCGGTAGACACGTATGGCCGGCACCGCAGCTCGGGCGCGACGTGCCGGATATCCAGCAGCGCCTGGAGCATCCAGAAACCGTCGACGTTGACAGTGATGTCGGTGCGGGTGCTCTGTTGGTCCATCACTTCCCCAATCGGTCCCTAATACTTCAAGCCAAACTGCACGGTAACCGCAGGACGCGGCAGCACACCACCCGTCGGTGTGCTGCCGCGCCTGAAGTTGCGGTTAGGCCCAGCTGGACCCAACGGCGCTGTCGGTGCTGGCCATGTTGCTGCCCGCGGACTGAACCTTCTGCCCGTGGGAGTTGGCCTGCTCGTAGATGACCTGGAAGTTGCGACCCAACTGGGTGATGAACTCCTGGCATGCCACCGA
>NZ_LZKY01000054.1:0-17489 GCF_001673055.1 Mycobacterium sp. 1245801.1 | reverse complement strand
CAGCTGCGCCCACCCGGCTTGCAGCACGGTGCTGACGGTGGTGTGGCCGGCGCGAGCCAGTTCGCTGACCGCGCGGGTGGTCTCCTCGGACAGCGCGAACGACCGGACACCGCGGCCGCCGGGTTCCCGCTGCTGCGGCGGCCCGACCAGCGTCGGGGTGTCGAAGCCGTCCAGCACGTCGCGCCACGCCGCGCGGGCGGCGTCGTGGTCGCGCTCGGCCAGCCAGGTGACGAACCGGCGGTAGGGCGCGGGCGCCGGCAGCCGCTGGCCGGTGTAGCAGGCGAACGTCTCGTTCAGCAGGATCGGCACCGACCAGCCGTCGAGCACGATGTGGTGGATGGTGAGCACCAGCCGGTGCCGGTCGTCGCCCGTGCGGATCAGCGCGGCGCGCACGGCCGGCTGGTCCGCCAGGTCGTAGACCGCGGCGCGTTCGGCGGCGCACAGCCGCTGGATCCGCTCTTCGGGCGCGCTGCCGTTGGGCCTGATCTCGAGGTGGCGCCAGGCCAGCGCCGGGTTGGCCGGGATGATCTGGACCGGCTCGTCGAACTCCTCGCAGAAACGGGCCACCAGGTGCGGGTGCCGGCCGACCACGCTGTGCATGGCGTCGCGCAGCCGGTCGGCGTCCAGCGGGCCGGTCAGGGTGAGGTCGAGCTGCACCGCATACAGGTGGTCTTCCAGCCGGTCTCGGGCGTCCCGCCGGGAGCCGGCGTGAAAGAGCAGCCCCTCCTGCAGCGGGGTCAGCGGCAGCACGTCGGCGATCCGCAGGCGCCGCTCCAGCCGCTCGATCTGCTGCTGGTCCAGGCGCGCGGGCGCGATGTCCGACGGGGTCAGGCCGCCGCCGCCGTGGCGCACGTGCGCGCAGATGCCGGCCAGGGCCTCGAACCACAGCCGGCTCAGGCGGGCGATCTGGTCGCGGTCCAGCGCCGAGGCCGCCCACGTCCAGTTGGCGTGCAGCTGCGGGCCGTCGGCGGTCTCCATGGTGCCGGCGTTGAGGTCGACGGTGTGCATCAGCGGCATCGGCACCGCGGTGCTGGTCGCGGTGGCCGACGACCCGTCCGGGCTGATTCGCCACAGCTCGTCGGAGAGCTCGGCCGCCGCGCCGCCCAGCCGGCCCAGGTAGTTGAACCCGATGGTCGGGTCGGGGCCGTCCAGGTCGACGTCGCCGTTGAGGTAGCGCAGCAACCCGTAGGTGAGCGGGTCCGGCAGCGCGCGCAGTTGCTCCTTGGCGTCCTTGATCAGCGCGCCCAGGATCGGCGCGCCGGAGGTGACCTGCGACCAGGACAGCCCGCCGACGTGCCCCGCGACGTTCAAAGCCACCGGGTACTTGGTGGTGAACCACCCGACGGTGCGCGACAGGTCGACTCCGGGGGCCAGTTCCTCGTGGCGGCCGTGGCCCTCGACGTCGATGCCGATGGGGGTGCCGACAGCGAGACGGGAGCCTAGGAACTCGGCCCAGGCCAGGGCGAACCCGACGAGCAGGATGTCGTTGACGCCGGCGTGGAATGCCGCGGGCGCCTCGCCGAGCAGCGTGCGGGTGGTCGTCGCGTCCAGGGTCACCGCCATGTTTTCGGCGGTCTCGTAGGTGTCGACCTCGGGCCGCACCGCGGGCAGGGCGGACGGGGTCGCGGCGACCCGCCGCCAGGCCTCGGCCTGCTCGGCCACGGCCGGTGACTGCGCGTGCTCGGCGAGCAGCGTCGCCCAGCGGGCGAACGAGGTGCCGCCGGCGGGCAGCGCGACGGGTTGACCGTGGTGATGCTGGCCCCAGGCGATGTTGAGGTCCTCCAGCAGCACCCGCCAGGAGACGCCGTCGACGGCCAGGTGATGAATGATCAGCACCAGCTGACGCGTGGCGGAAACCCACAGCGCGCTGAGCATCACCCCGGCGGCCGGGTTCAACCGCGACCGCGCCTCGATGATCGCCGCGTCCGACAGCTCGTCGACCGCGTGCACCCGCTGGGCGGCATCGACCGACCCCGACTCGGGCACCTGCAGTGACCATTCGCCCGCACCCTCGTCCGCGCCCTCGTCCGCGCGATCGACGCGCAGCCGCAGCATGGCGTGCCGGTCCAGCAGGGCCTGCAACACCACCACCACGTCGGCCTCGGTGACGCCGGCGGGTGCCTGCAGGACCATCGTCTGGTTGAACTGGTCGACCGGACCGTCCACGCTGCGCAGCCACCGGATGATGGGCGTAGCGACGACCTCGCCGACGCCCTCGTCGAGCACGCCGTGCTCGCCGTCGGTCACCCCGGCCACCCGGGCCAGCCGCGCCACGGTCTGCTCGGTGAAGATGTCGCGGGTGCGCAGCGCCAGGCCGGCGGCCCGCGCGCGGGTCACCACCTGCATCGAGGAGATGCTGTCGCCGCCCAGGTCGAAGAAGGAGTCGTCGACGCCGACCCGGTCGACGCCCAGGATCTGCGCGTAGATGCCGGCCAGGGTCTCCTCGGCCGGGGTGCCCGGGGCGCGGTAGCGGTCGACGTCGCGGTACTCCGGTGACGGCAGGGCCCGGACGTCGAGCTTGCCGTTCGGTGTCAGCGGCAGCGCGTCGAGCGCCACGACGGCGGCCGGGACCATGTAGGCCGGCAGGCGATCGGCCAGCCGGGCGCGGGCCTCCACCGGGTCTGCTCCCCCGGTGACGTAGCCGACCAGGCGCTTGTCGCCTGGGCGGTCCTCGCGGGCGATCACCGCCGCCTGGTCCACGCCGTCCAGCGCGGCCAGCGCCGAGCGCACCTCGCCGAGTTCGATGCGATAGCCGCGGATCTTGACCTGCTCGTCGGCCCGGCCCAGGTACTGCAACTGGCCGTCGGGCCCCCAGCGGACCAGGTCGCCGGTGCGGTACATCCGCGACCCGGGCGCCCCGAACGGGCAGGCCACGAAGCGCGACGCGGTCAGCTCGGCGCGGCGCCAGTAGCCGACCGCGACGCCGCCGCCGGCGACATACAGCTCACCGACCACGCCGTGCGGCGCCGGCCGCAGGGATTCGTCCAGCACGAACGCCGCGGCCGCCGGCACCGGGGAACCGATCGGCACCGGCCCGGTGGTGGGCGATCCCGCCTGCAGCGGGGCGCTGACCGCGGCGTACACCGTCGCCTCGGTGGGGCCGTAGGCGTTGATCATCGTGCGTCCCGGCGCCCACCGGTCGACCAGCTCGGCCGGGCAGGCCTCGCCGGCCACCACCAGCGCCGCGGAGTCCAGCCCCGCGGGCGACAGCACGTCCGCCGCGGACGGCGTCTGGCTGATCACGGTGACCCGTTCGGCGACCAGCAGCGCGTGGAAGTCGTCCGGCGACCGGACCACGGAGTCGGGGATCACCACCAGGCGTCCGCCCTGCAGCAGCGCGCCGAAGATCTCCCAGACCGAGACGTCGAAGGCCAGCGAGTGCCATTGCGACCAGACGCCCTCGCGGGGCAGACCGGAGTCACCGGACGCCAGCAGCCGGGCGACGTTACCGTGCGTGACGGCAACGCCTTTGGGGACACCGGTGGTGCCCGAGGTGTAGATCAGGTAGGCGACGTCGTCGGCGCTCGGCGCCGGCAACGGGGTCGACGGCTGGGTGGGCACGGCCGGATCGTTCACGTCGAGGACGGCGACGTGGTGGCCGTACAGCCGCTCGGCCAGCCCGGCGGTGCTGATCGCCACCATCGGCGCGGCGTCGGCGAGCATGAAGCCGATCCGCTCCGCCGGCAGCCCCGGGTCGATCGGCAGGTAGGCCGCGCCGGTCTTGAGCACCGCCACGATCGCCACGATCGCCTCGGCCGAGCGGCCGAACAGCAGCGCCACCCGCTCACCGCGGCTGACGCCGAGGCCGGTCAGCCGGTGGGCCAGCCGGTTGGCGGCCTCGTCGAGCTCGCGATAGGTCCACGAGCGGTCGTCGCAGCGCAGCGCCACCGCGTCCGGGGTGCGCGCCACCTGCTCGGCGAACAGCGCGGGAATCGAGGCGTCGGTGGTCGCGGGCGCGGTCAGCGCCGCGCGGTTGCCCAGGGCGTCCAGGCGGGCGCGTTCGTGCCGGTCCAGCAGGTCCACCGTCGACAGGGCGCGGGCGGGATCGGCCGTCATCGCCTCCAGCACCCGCTGCAGGCGCGCGATCAGCGTCTCGATGGTGGCCGCGTCGAACACGTCGGTGCGGAACTCCACCCGCCCGCCGATCCCGGCGGGCTCGTTGTCCTCGCCCCAGCGTTCGGCCAGCGAGAACACCAGATCCATGCGGGCGACCTGGGTGTCCAGCGGTATCGAGGTCACCTGCACGTCGCCCAGGGCCAGTCCGGCGCCGGGGTCGCTGTCCTGCCCGGCGAAGTTCTGCCAGGCCAGCATCACCTGCACCAGCGGGTGGTGGGTCAGGCTTCGGGTCGGGTTGACGCGCTCGACCAGCACCTCGAACGGCACGTCCTGGTGCTCGAAGGCCTCCAGGCTGCGGGTGCGGACCCGGGTCAGCAGTTCGGTGAAACTCGGGTCGCCAGCCAGGTCGACGCGGAGCACCAGGGTGTTGACGAAGAACCCGACCAGGTCGTCGAGCGCGGGATCGCGCCGGCCGGCGATCGGGAAGCCGACCGCCACATCGGTGCTGGCGCTGAGCTTCGACAGCAGCACCGCCAGCGCGGCCTGCACCACCATGAAGCTGGTCGAGTTGTACTCGCGGGCCAGCCCGGCGACCTGCTGCTGCAGGTCGGCCGGCCAGTCCACCTCGACGGCCGCCCCGCGCTGATCGGCGATCTGCGGGTAGGGCCGGTCGGTGGGCAGCGCCAACCGCTCCGGCATGCCGGCCAGCGCGTCCTGCCAGTAGGCGAGCTGCGCGGCGATGCGGCTGCCGCTGTCGGCGAGTTCGCCGAACTGCGCGCGCTGCCACAGCGTGTAGTCGACGTACTGCACGGCCAGCGGCTCCCAGTCGGGGGCCCGCCCGGCGCAGCGGCTGGCGTACGCCAGCCCCAGGTCGCGGACCAGCGGCCGCAACGACCAGCCGTCGGCGGCGATGTGGTGCACGACGGCCACCAGCACGTGTTCGTCGTCGGCGGTGCGGAACAGCGATGCGCGCAACGGGATCTGGGTGGCCAGGTCGAAGGTTTCGCGGGCCGCGGCGTCGATCGCCTCGCGCAGCCGGCCCGCCGACCAGCCGCGGGCGTTCACGTTCCGCCAGCTCAGATCGGCTTGCTCGACCGGGATCACCACCTGCTGGGGCGTTTCCCCGGTCACGGCGAACACCGTGCGCAGGCTCTCGTGGCGGGCCACCACGTCGGCCAGCGCCGCCTCCAGCGCCGCGACGTCGAGGCGGCCGTGCATCCGCATCGCCGCCGCCATGTTGTAGACCGGCGACGGTCCCTGCAGCTGGTCGAGGAACCACAGCCGGCTCTGCGCGAAGGACAGCGGGATCACCGCCGGACGCTCCCCCGCCACCAGCGGGTCGAGCCGGCCGGTGTCCTCGCCGATGCGCGGCGCCAGCTGCGCGACGGTGGGCGATTCGAAGATGACGCGCACCGGCACGCCGACGTCCATGGCGCTGTTGACCGCCGCGATCACCCGCATCGCCGAGATGCTGTCGCCGCCGAGGTCGAAGAAGGAGTCGTCGACGCCGACCCGCTCGACGCCCAGCACGTGGGCGTAGATGCCGGCCAGGATCTCCTCGGTGGGGGTGGTCGGCGAGCGGTAACCGGCCGCGGAGTATTCGGGCGCCGGCAGGGCGCGGATGTCGAGCTTGCCGTTGAGGGTCATCGGCAGCGCGTCGAGCACCACCACCGCCACCGGGACCATGTAGGCGGGCAGCCGCTCGGCCAGCTGCGTGCGGGCCTCGGCGGGATCCGCGGTGCCGGTGATATAGCCGACGAGGCGCTTGTCGCCCGGTCGGTCCTCGCGCGCGATGACGACCGCCTGGTCGACGCCGTCCAGCGCGGCCAGCGCCGAGCGCACCTCCCCGACTTCGATGCGGTAGCCGCGGATCTTGACCTGCTCGTCGGCGCGGCCGAAGTACTGCAGCTGGCCGTCCGGGCCCCAGCAGACCAGGTCGCCGCTGCGGTACATGCGCGATCCGGGCTCGCCGAAGGGGCAGGGCACGAACCGGGTCGCGGTCAGCCCGGGCCGGCGCACGTACCCGTATGCGACGCCGCGACCGGCGACGTACAGCTCGCCGACCACCCCGGCGGCCACCGGGCGCAGCCAGCCGTCCAGGACGAACAGCGCCGTGCCGGGCACCGAGGAGCCGATCGGCGGCGCCCCCGAGCCGGGCGCCAGCGGCGTGCTCATCGACGAGAAGATGGTGGCCTCGGTGGGGCCGTAGACGTTGACCATCGTCCGGCCCGGCGCCCAGCGGTCCACCAGTTCGGGCGGGCAGGGCTCGGCCCCGATCACCAGGGCCGCGGACTCCAGGCCCTGCGGCGAGAGCATCCGCACGGCCGACGGGGTCTGGCTCAGCACGGTGACCTTCTCCGCGACCAGCAGGGCGTGGAACTCCATGGGTGAGCGGGCCACCGAGTCGGGCACCACGACGAGGCGCCCGCCGTGCAGCAGCGCGCCCCAGATCTCCCACACCGAGTAGTCGAAGGCGTACGAGTGGAACTGGGTCCACACCTGCCCGGCCGACAACTCGACGCCGACGGCCTGCGCGTCGAACATGCGGGTCACGTTGTGGTGGCTGACGGCCACCCCCTTGGGCAGACCGGTGGTGCCCGACGTGTAGATGATGTGGGCGACGTGTTCGGGTGCCGGCGCCGGCAGGGCGGTGCGCGGCTGGCGTGCCACGGCGCGGTCGTTGATGTCGATGACGATCAGGTCGTGCGCGTGCAGCTTGTCCGCCAGCGCGGCGACGGTGATCGCGGCCATCGGCGCGGTGTCGGTGAGCATGAAATCGATGCGGGCCGCCGGCAGCGCCGGGTCGATCGGCAGGTAGGCCGCGCCGGTCTTGAGCACCGCCAGGATGGCCACGATCGCGTCGGCCGACCGGCCGAACAGTAGGGCCACGGATTCGCCCGGGCCCACCCCGCGGCCGATCAGCAGGTGCGCCAACCGGTTCGACTTCTCGTCGAGTTCCCGGTAGCTGATGGACCGGCCCTCGAAGGTCACCGCCGCGGCTTGGGGGCTGCGCGCCACCTGCGCGGCGAACAGCGCCGGGATCGACGTCGGCGTGGCGGGCCGGGTGAGCACCGCCCGGTCGGCCCAGGCGTCCAGCCGGTCGTGTTCGGCGGCGTCGAGCAGGTCGATCGACGACAACCGCCGCGCCGGGTCGCCGGTCATCACGACCAGCACCCGCTGCAGCCGTTCGATCAGCGTCGCGATGCGTGCCGCGTCGAAGACGTCGGTGTCGTATTCGACCTGCAGGCGCAGCTCCTTTCCGGGCTGGGCCTGCATGGTCAGCGGGTAGTGGGTGGATTCGCGGGTGGTGATGTCGGTGACGGCCAGCTCGTGGTCGGCGGACAACGCGCTGGCGTCGATCGGATAGTTCTCGTAGGCGAACAGCGTGTCGAACAGCTGGTCCTGGCCGGTGATGCGGTGGATCTCGTTGAGCGCCAGGTGCTGGTGGTCCAGCGTGTGGTTGTAGGCACCTTGCAGCTGGTCGAGCAGTTCGGCGGTCGTGGTCGTGGCGGTGATGTTCGCCCGCACCGGCACCGTGTTGATCAGCAAGCCGACCATGTTCTCCGCGCCGGCGACCTCGGCGGGCCGGCCCGACACGGTGGTGCCGAACACGACATCGCCCTGGCCGGTCAGGGCGCACAGCAGCTGCGCGAACGCGGCCTGCAGCACCGTGTTGACCGTGGTGTGGCAGGAGCGGGCCAGGTCGGTGATGGACTGGCTGAGCTCGGCGGGCAGCGCGAACGATTCGACGCTTTGCCGCCCGGGCTCGGTGCGGTCCTGCGGGCCGACCAGGGTCGGGCTGTCGAAGCCGGCGAACACGTCGGCCCAGGCGGTTCGGGCGGCGTCCACGTCGCGTGCGGCCAGCCAGTCGACGAAGGCGCGGTAGGGCGCCGCCGCCGGCAGCCGCTGGCCGTAGTAGCCGGCGAAGATCTCCCCCAGCAGGATCGGCATCGACCAGCCGTCGAGCACGATGTGGTGGTTGGTCAGCACCAGCCGGTAGCGCTGGGGGGCGGTGCGCAGCAGCGCCACCCGGAAGGCGGGGTGGTCGGCGAGGTCGCCGCAGACCGCGGCGCGCTCGGCCGCGCACAGCCGTCGGATCCGCGCGTCGGCGTCGGGGTCGCCGTCCAGCTCGACGTACTGCCAGGACGCCGCGGGGTCGGCCGGGATGATCTGGACGGGCTCGTCGTAGTCGTCGCAGAACCGGGCGACCAGGTTGGGATGCCGGCCGATCATCGTCTGCACGGCGTCGCGCAGCCGGTCGGGGTCGAGCGGGCCGGCGATGCTGATGTCCAGCTGCCCGGCGTACAGATCCTCGCTCGCCTGCGCGGTGTTGGCGTGGAAGAGCAGTCCCTGCTGGACCGGGGTGAGCGCCAGCACGTCGGCGATATTGTGTTGGCGCGCAAGCTGATCGAGCTGCGGCTGGGTGAGCCGGGCCGGTGCGATGTCGGACGGGGTCAGGCCGCCGCCACCGCAGCGCACGTGCGCGCAGATGCCGGCCAGCGCCTCGAACCACAATCGGCCCAGCCTGGTGATCTGCTCGTCGCTGCATGCCGAGGGCGCCCAGGTCCAGTTGGCGTGCAGCCGCGGTCCGGCCGCGGAGTCGACGGTGACCGCGTTCAGCTCGACGGTGTGCATCAGCGGCATCGGTATCGCGGTCGCCGCGCGGGTGACCGTCCAGCCATCCGGGTCGGGCCGCCACATGTCGTCGGTGAGCTCGGCCGCCCCGCCCTGGCGTCCCAGGTAGTTGAAGCCGATCGGCGGCTCCGGCGCGTCCAGGTCGATGTCGGGGTTCAGGTAGCGCAGCAGGCCGTAGCTCAGCGGGTCGGGCAGGGCGCGCAGCTGTTCCTTGGCGTCCTTGAGCACCGCGCCCAGCGCGTCTCCGCCGGCGGCGACCTGCGCCCAGGAGATGCCTTGCAGCGCAAGGGATACCGGGTATTTGGTGGTGAACCAGCCCACGGTGTGGGACAGGTCGACGTCGCGGCCCAGTTCCTCGTGACGCCCGTGGCCCTCGACCCCGATGCCGACCGGCGCGCCGCCGCCCGAGAATTCCGCGCACGCCAGCCCGAACGCGATCAGCAGGATGTCTTGCACGCCGGCGTGGAACGCCGCGGGCACAGCGCCGAGCAGCATGCCGGTGGTCTCGGCGTCCAGCTCCATCGAGAGGTGTCCGGCCGTGGCGAAGGTGTCGACCTCGGGCCGCACCGCGGGCAGCGCAGCGGGCGTGGCCGCCGCGGCCGCCACCCGCTGCCAGGTGTCGGCCTGGCCCACCACGTCGCGGTGGCGCGCATGCTCGGCCAGCCGTGCCGACCAGCGGGCGAACGAGGTCCCCACGGTCGGCAGCGCCACGGGCTGCCCGCCGTGCTGCTGGGCCCAGGCGATGTTCAAGTCCTGCAACAGGATTCGCCACGACACGCCGTCGACGGCCAGGTGATGAACGATCACGACCAGTTGACGGGTGGCGCTCGCCCACACCGCGCGCAGCAGCACGCCGGCGGCCGGGTTCAGCCGCGAGCGCGCCTCGATGACCGCCGCCTCGGACAGTTCGTCCACCGTGTGCAGGCACGCGCGGGCGTCCACCGCGCCGGGCTCGGGCACCGTCAGCGACCAGCCGGTGGCGGGGTCGTTGTCGACGTGCAGCCGCAGCATGGCGTGGCGATCCAGCAGGGCCTGCAGCACCGTGACGACGTCGGCCTCGGTGACCGCGGCCGGGGCCTGCACGAGCATGGCCTGGTTGAACTGGGCGACGTCACCGCCGGCGTTGTGGACGTCCTGCAGCCAGCGGATGATCGGAGTGGCCTGCACCGGCCCGAGCCCCTCGTCGGCCACCGCGGTGGCGGCGTCGAGCACTTCGGCCACCCGGGCCAGTCGGGCCACCGTCTGCTCGACGAAGATGTCGCGCGTCTTGCACACCAGGCCGGCGGCGCGCGCCCGCGTCACCACCTGCATCGACGAGATGCTGTCGCCGCCCAGGTCGAAGAACGAGTCGTCGACGCCGACGCGCTCGAGGCCGAGCACCTGCGCGTAGATTCCGGCCAGGATTTCTTCGATGGCGTTGTCGGGGGCCCGATACCGGTCGGCGTCGGAGTATTCCGGTGCCGGTAGGGCGCGGGTGTCGAGCTTGCCGTTGGGGGTGAGCGGCAGGGCCTGCATCACCACCACGGCGGTCGGGATCATGTAGCCCGGCAGCCGCTCGGCCAGCGCGGCGCGCACCGCGGCGGGGTCGGCGGTGCCGGTGACATAGCCGACGAGGCGCTTATCCCCGGGGCGGTCCTCGCGCGCCACCACGACCGCCTGCTCGACGCCGTCCACCCAGGCCAGTGCCGCGCGCACCTCGCCGAGTTCGATGCGGTAGCCGCGGATCTTGACCTGCTCGTCGGCGCGGCCCAGGTAGTCCAGCTGCCCGTCCGCGCGCCAGCGCACCAGGTCACCGGTGCGGTACATGCGCGATCCCGGACCGCCGAACGGGCAGGCCACGAACCGCGACGCGGTCAATGCCGACCGCCGCCAGTAGCCGCAGGCGACGCCGGCGCCGGCCACGTACAGCTCGCCGACCACACCCGGCGGCACCGGCCGCAGCCACTCGTCGAGCACGAACGACGCCGCCCCCGGCACGGGGGAACCGATCGGCACCACGCCCGGTGCGTCGGCCTCCAGCGGTGCGCTGATCGCCGCGTACACCGTGGCCTCGGTGGGGCCGTAGGCGTTGATCATGGTCCGTCCCGGCGCCCAGCGGTCCACCAGTTCGGACGGGCAGGCCTCGCCGGCCACCACCAGCGTGACCGACTCCAGTCCCTCGGGCGCGAGCGCGCCCGCCGCGGACGGGGTTTGGCTGAGCACGCTGACCTGTTCGGCGACCAGCAGCGCGTGCAGGTCTTCCGGCGAGCGCGCCACCGATTCGGGCACCACGACCAGTCGGCCGCCGTGCAGCAGCGCGCCGAAGATCTCCCACACCGAGACGTCGAACGCGAGCGAATGCCATTGCGACCACACGCCCGAACGCGGCAGTCCCGACTCCCCGGACGCGAGCAGCTGGGTGACGTTGCGATGGGTGACGGCAACGCCTTTGGGGACCCCGGTGGTGCCCGAGGTGTAGATCAGGTAGGCGAGGTGTTCGGGTGCCGGCGCGGGCAACGCGGTGGCGGGCCGGGTGTCGACGGCGGGATCGTTGACGTCGATGACCGGGATGTCGTGGCCGTCGAGGCGGTCGCTCAGGTCGGCCGTGGTGATCGCGGCGATCGGGGCGGCGTCGTTGAGCACGAATCCGATCCGCGCCTCGGGCAGCGCCGGGTCGATCGGCAGGTAGGCCGCCCCGGACTTGAGCACCGCCAGGATCGACACGATCGCCTCGGCCGAGCGCGAAAACAGCAGCGCGACAGTACGTCCGGGGCGGGCGCCCTGGTCGGTCAGCAGGTGCGCCAACCGGTTCGACGCCTCGTCCAGCTCGCGGTAGGTCAGCTTGCGGCCGGCACAGACCAGCGCGACGACGTCCGGGGTGCGGGCTGCCTGCGCGGCGAAAAGGGCTGGGAGGGAATCGGTTTGGGGCGCGGATGCGCTCAGCGCGGCGCGGTTGCCGAACGCAGCCAGCCGGGCGTGTTCGGTGTCGTCGAGCAGATCGATCGCGGACAACGCCTGGGCGGGATCGGCGGTCATCGCGAGCAGCACCCGCTGCAGCCGGTCGACCAGCGCCCGGATGCTGTCCTCGTCGAAGACGTCGGTGCGGAATTCGACGGTTCCGCCGATTCCGGCGGGTTCGCCGCGCTCGTCCCAGCGTTCGCCCAGCGAGAAGGTCAGGTCCATCCGGGCGGTCTGGGTGTCCACCGGAATCGGCGTGACATCGACGTCGCCCAGGGTGAATCCGGCCGCGGGGCCGGCGTCGTGCCCGGCGAAGTTCTGCCAGGCCAACATCACCTGGATGAGCGGGTGATGGGTCAGGCTTCGGGTCGGGTTCAGCCGCTCGACCAGCACCTCGAACGGCACGTCCTGGTGCTCGTAGGCGGCCAGACTGCGCTGGCGCACCTGGGATAGCACGTCGGCGAAGCTGGGGTCACCGGCCACCTCGACGCGCAGCACCAGGGTGTTGACGAAGAAGCCCACCAGCTCGTCGAGCGCGGGATCGCGCCGCCCGGCGATGGGGAAGCCCACCGCCACATCGGGATTGGCGCCGATCTTGGCCAGCAGCACGGTCAACGCGGTCTGGATCACCATGAAGCTGGTGGCGTTGTGGTGGCGAGCCACTTCCCCGACGCGCCGCTGCAGCCCGGTGGGCCAATCGATTTCGACGGTGGCGCCGCGCTGGTCGGCCACCAGCGGGTAGGGCCGGTCGGTGGGCAACTGCACCCGTTCCGGCATCCCGGCCAGGGCGCCTTCCCAATAGGACAGCTGGGCGGCGATGCGGCTGTTGCCGTCGTCGAGAACGCCGAATTGGGCGCGCTGCCACAGCGTGTAGTCGACGTACTGCACCGGCAGCGGCGCCCAGTCGGGGCCGCGGCCGGCGGCCCGGCCGGCGTACGCGACCCCGAGGTCGCGCACCAGCGGGGTGATGGACATGCCGTCGGCGGCGATGTGGTGCACCACGGCGACCAGCACATGCCGGTCCTCGCCGAGCCGGAAAAGCTCTGCCCGCAGCGGGATTTGGGAGGACAGGTCGAAGGTGTAGCGCGCGGTGGCGCCGATCGCCTCCTCCAGCTGGCTTGCCGACCAGGCGCTGGCGTCGACAACCTCCCAGCCGAAGTCGGCCTGGTCGGCGGGGATGACCACCTGCTGCGGCGTCCCCTCGGGGGCGGCGAACAGGGTGCGCAGGCTCTCGTGGCGAGCCACCACGTCGCCCAGCGCCGCGCCGAGCGCGTCGGCGTCGAGCGCACCGTCCAGCCTCAGGGCGGCCGACATGTTGTACACCGGTGAGGGACCTTGCAATTGGTCGAGGAACCACAGCCGGTTCTGCGCGAACGACAACGGGACGATCGCCGGCCGCGCGCCGGCGGTCAAGGGCTGCAGCCCGTTGCCGCCCTCCCTGAGCCGGGGTGCCAGCTGGGCGATCGTGGGCGCCTCGAACACGACCCGCACGGCGAGGTCGGCGTCCAGGCTCGCGTTGATCGCGGCGATCAGGCGCATGGCGGAGATGCTGTCGCCGCCGAGGTCGAAGAAGGAGTCGTCGACGCCGACGCGTTCGGCGTTCAGGATGTCGGCGTAGATGCCGGCCAGGATCTCTTCGGTGGGGGTTTGCGGTGCGCGGTATTCACCCGCGGTGTATTCGGGCGCCGGCAGGGCGCGGGTGTCCAGTTTGCCGTTGGCGGTCAACGGAAAGGCCTCGAGCGCCATCACCGCGGCGGGGACCATGTACGCGGGCAGCCGTTCGGCCAGTGCGGTTCGGACGGCGGCGGCGTCGGCGCTGCCGGTGATGTAACCGACCAGCCGCAAGGCGCCCGGGTGGTCCTCGCGGGCGATGACCACGGCCT
This sequence comes from Mycobacterium sp. 1245801.1, assembly GCF_001673055.1. Lineage (NCBI taxonomy): Bacteria > Bacillati > Actinomycetota > Actinomycetes > Mycobacteriales > Mycobacteriaceae > Mycobacterium > Mycobacterium sp. 1245801.1. The sequence continues at coordinate 3,978 of NZ_LZKY01000054.1, read as the reverse complement.
GCTCGACACCGTCGAATCCGGCCAGCGCGGACTGGATTTCGCCGAGCTCGATGCGGTAGCCGCGGACCTTGACCTGCTCGTCGGCGCGGCCGAAGTACTGCAGTTGCCCGTCGGCGTTCCAGCGCGCCAGGTCGCCCGTGCGATACATGCGCGTGCCGGCTCCGCCGAAGGGGCAGGCGACGAACCGCGACGAAGTCAGCCCGGGCCGGCCGACATATCCCGCGGCCACACCGGATCCGGCGACGTAGAGCTCCCCGACGACGCCGGGCGGCACCGGCCGCAACGACCCGTCGAGCACGAACAGCGCCGCCCCCGGCACCGGGGACCCGATCGGCACCGGCCCGTGGGCCGCCGACCCGGGCGCCAGGGGCGCGCTGATGGTCACACACATGGTGGTCTCGGTCGGGCCATAGGCGTTGACCATCACCCGGCCGGGCGCCCATTGGTCCACCACCTCGGCCGGACAGGCCTCACCGGCCATCACCAGCGACACCGATTCCAGGCCCTCGGGCGAGAGCATCGCCACCGCCGACGGCGTCTGGGTCAACACGCTGACCTGCTGGGCGACCAGCAGGTCGTGCAGGTCTTGCGGGGAACGCGCCACCGATTCGGGCACCACGACCAGCCGGCCGCCGCGCAGCAGCGCGCCGAAGATCTCCCAGACCGAGACGTCGAACGCCAGCGAGTGGCAGTGCGACCACACCCCCGCGGCCGGCAGTCCGGCGTCCAGCGAGCCCAGCAGCTGGGTCACGTTGCGGTGGGTGATGGCAACGCCTTTGGGGACGCCGGTGGTGCCCGAGGTGTAGATCAGGTAGGCGACGCCGTCGGGCCCGGGCAGCGGCAGGCTCGTTTCGGGCAGGGTGTCGATGCGGCGATCGTTGACGTCGATGACGGTCACGCCGCGTCCGTCGAACCGCGCGGCCAGGTCGGCGGTGGTGATCGCGACGACGGGCTTGGCGTCGCCGAGCATGAACTCGATCCGGGCGTCGGGCGACGAGGGATCGATCGGCAGGTACGCGGCCCCCGTCTTGAGCACCGCGAGGATGGCGGCGATCGCCTCGGCCGACCGCGAAAACAGCAGTGCCACAGTCTGTCCCGGACCGGCGCCCCGCGCCGCCAGGCGGTGCGCCAACCGGTTGGACGCCTCGTCCAGCTCGCGGTACGTCACCGACAGGCCCTCGCAGACCAGCGCCACGGCCTCGGGCGCGGCGGCGACGTGCGCGGCGAACAGTTCGGGCACCGACACCGGCGGGCCGGCCGGCCCGGTCAAAACGGCGTTGTTTCCCAGCTTTTCGAGGCGGTCGCGCTCGGCATCGTCGAGCAAATCCACCGACGACACCGGGTGGGTGGGATCGGCGGTCATCGCGGTCAGCACCCGCTGCAGCCGCGCGATCAAAGTCTCGACGGTGGCCGCGTCGAACACGTCGGTGCGGAATTCCACCCGTCCGCCGATCCCGGCGGCCTCGCCGGCCGCGGTCCAGCGCTCGGCCAGGGAGAACACCAGGTCCATGCGGGCCGACTGGTCGGCCACCGGTACGGACGTGACCTCGAGGTCGCCCAGCGCCAGGCCGGCGGCGGGGTCGTCGTGCCCGGCGAAGTTCTGCCAGGCCAGCATCACCTGTACCAGTGGGTGGTGCGTCAGGCTGCGGGTCGGATTGACCCGCTCCACCAGCACCTCGAACGGCACGTCCTGATGCTCGAACGCCGCCAGGCTGCGCGCCTGGACGCGCTCCAGCAGTTCGGTGAAGGTGGGGTCACCGGCCAGGTCGACGCGCAGCACCAGGGTGTTGACGAAGAAGCCGACCAACTGGTCGAGGGCGGGGTCGCGCCGCCCGGCGATCGGAAAGCCAACGGCCACATCGGAACTCGCGCCGAGCTTGGACAGCAGCACCGCCAGCGCGGCCTGCACCACCATGAAGCTGGTCGCGTTGTGCTCGCGGGCCAGCCGGCGGACCTGCTCCTGCAATTCCGCGGGCCAGTCCACCACCACGCTGTCACCGCGCTGATCGGCCACCGGCGGGTAGGGCCGGTCGGTGGGCAGCGCCAGCCGCTCGGGCATGCCCGCCAGGGCTTCCTCCCAGTAGGCCAGCTGGCCGCCGATGCGGCTGGAGCCGTCGTCGAGATCGCCGAACTGGGCGCGCTGCCAGAGCGTGTAATCGATGTACTGTACCGACAATTCGGCCCAGCCCGGGGCGCGCCCGGCGCGCCGGCTGGTGTAGGCCACACTGAGGTCGGCGCTCAACGGCGTGAGCGACAAACCGTCCGCGGCGATGTGATGGACCACGATCACCAGGATGTGCTCGTCCTCGGCGAGCGCGAAAAGCTTTGCGCGGATGGGGATTTCGGTCGCCAGATCGAAGGTATGGCGCGTCGCCGCCTTGATGGCGTCGTCCAGCTGGTCCGCCGGGTACGCGGTGGCGTCGATGACGTCCCAGCCGATGTCGGCGCGCTCGACGGGCACCACCAGCTGTTGGGGCGTTCCCTCGTGCGCCGGGAACAGGGTGCGCAGGCTTTCGTGGCGGCTCACCACGTCGGTCAGCGCGGCGGCCAGGGCGCCGGCGTCGAGCCGCCCGCGCAGCCGCAGCGCCGCCGCCATGTTGTACAGCGGTGACGGGCCCTGGAATTGGTCGATGAACCACAACCGGTTCTGCGCGAACGACAACGGGACCACCGCGGGCCGCTCGGCGGCCACCAGCGGCTCCAGGCCGGCCGCGCTCTCCGCGATGCGCGGCGCCAGCTGCGCAACGGTGGGCGCCTCGAAGACGACGCGCACCGGAAGGTCGCTGTCCAGCGCGGCATTGATCGCGGTGACCAGCCGCATGGTGGACAGCGAATCGCCGCCCAGGTCGAAGAACGAGTCGTCGACCCCGACGCGTTCCACCCCCAGGATTTGGGCGTAGATGCCGGCCACGATCTCCTCGACCGCGGTGCTCGGGGCGCGATAGTTGCGATAATTGCCAGCGGTCCGGTAGTCCGGCGCGGGCAGGGCGCGGGTGTCGAGCTTGCCGTTCACCGTCACCGGCAGCGCGTCGAGCGCCACCACCGCCGCCGGGACCATGTAGCCCGGCAGTCGCTCGCCCAGCGCGGCGCGCGCCTTCCCCGGCTCGGCCGAGCCGGTGACATAACCGACCAGGCGCTTGTCCCCGGGGCGGTCCTCGCGGGCGACGACGACCGCCTGCTCCACCCCGTCGAGCGCGGCCAGGGCCGCCTGGATTTCGCCGAGTTCGATGCGGTAGCCGCGGATCTTGACCTGCTCGTCGGCGCGGCCCAGGTAGCGCAGCTGTCCGTCGGGTCCCCAGCAGACCAGGTCCCCGGTGCGGTACATGCGGGTGCCGGGTTGGCCGAACGGGCAGGCCATGAACCGCGATGCGGTCAGCCCGGGGCGGCGCCAGTACCCGACCCCCACGCCCTCGCCGGCCAGATACAGCTCCCCCACCACCCCGGCGGGCACCGGGCGCAGCCATTCGTCGAGCACGAAGAACGCCGCGCGAGTGACCGGTGAGCCGATCGGCGGGAATCCCGAGCCCGCCTGTAGCGAGGCACTCTTGCAGGCCCACATGGTGGTTTCGGTGGGGCCATACACATTGACCATCACCCGGCCCGGCGCCCAGCGGTCCACCAGCTCCGGCGGACACGGCTCGGCCCCGACCACCAACGCCGTGAAATCCAGGCCGTCGGTGGGCAACAGCCCCACCGCCGACGGGGTCTGGGTCAACACCGTCACACCCTCACCCACCAGCAGGGCATGAAACTCCTCAGGCGACCGGGCCACCGCGCCGGGGACCACGACGAGTCGTCCGCCGTGCAGCAGCGCCCCCCAGATCTCCCACACCGAGAAGTCGAAGGCATACGAGTGGAACTGCGTCCACACCTGCTCGGCCGATAAGGCGAACCCGAGCCGCAGATCGTCGAACAGCTGCGCGACGTTGTGTTGGGTGACCGCAACGCCTTTGGGCACACCGGTGGTGCCGGACGTGT
>NZ_LZKY01000053.1:0-908 GCF_001673055.1 Mycobacterium sp. 1245801.1 | reverse complement strand
CGAGGTCTACCCCCACGCGGCCACCGTCGCGTTGTTTCGCCTCGAGCGCACCCTGAAATACAAGGCGAAGCCCGGCCGCAGCGTCGAGCGGCTCAGGTCCGAGCTGTTGTTGCTCATGGACGGCGTCGAGCGGCTGGCGCGGGCCCCGGTGCCGCTGCGCGTGGCCGGGCACGACGGCTGGGTCGCGCTGCGCCGGGCCGTCACGGCCGCGCAGCGCAAGAGCGAACTGCGCCGCGCCGAAGACCCGGTCGATGCCGTGGTTTGTGCCTACGTGGCGTTGTACGCGCAGCGCCGCCCGCTGGACGTGACCATTTACGGCGACCTCGACACCGGCTACATCGTGACGCCGTCGCTGCCGGTGGACCCGATCCGCGCGTAACGGGCGCTCAGATCTGCACGGGCCGCTGATCGATCGGCGCGAGCACCTCGATGAGGTCGACCACCGCGCCCTGCGCCGCCGCGCGCGGGTCGCGCCCCTCCACCAGGGCCGACACCACCGAGCCATCGACCGCGCAGATCAACGTGCACACCAGTTCGATGTGCACCGATCGGCCCGAGCGCTCGATCGCCTCGGCCACCGCTTCGGCGCGCTGGCGCAGGCTGCGACGCATGGTCTCGCGCAGCGCGGGCAGCCGGGTGCACGCGATGTGCCGCTCGTAGCGCGAGATCAGCTGATCGGTCAGGCCCGGTCCGGACACGTCGCCGACGAGCAGGTCCGCCAACACCTCGGCGATGGTCTCCGGTCCGCGGCGCCGGCGCGACATGGCGCTGACCCGCGACCGCAACTGCGCCACCTCGATCATCGCGATGTGTTCGACGGCGCGTGCGATCAGATCGTCGAGCGACGAGAAGTAGTAAGTGGTGGAAGCCAACGGCAATCCGGCCCGCCGCGCCACCGCCCGGTGCCG
>NZ_LZKY01000052.1:0-827 GCF_001673055.1 Mycobacterium sp. 1245801.1 | reverse complement strand
GGTCCGCCTCGGCGGTGTGTCGACCAGCACCATGAAAAGCCTCCGCAAGGCTCGAAATCTGCGCGGGGCTGCCGGCCTGCAAGCTCTGGTTGATCGCCCATGGGTCACCGCCAGCTCTGGCGATGAGATCGCCAATGCTTAGCTCGATCAGTTGCATCGCACCACCCGCCAACCCGCCGTCTATGCTTCCGACCAGCTACGACGCTACCTCTAGTGGTATCCGGTCATGTCAGTTCCGGACGCAGCGCCTCACTGCTGTCGCTCCTCGCGAAGCTGGTCGATCAGGGTGGTACTCGGTGCGTGATCATTTGCCACCAAAGCCGCGCACCAAGCGCGCGACACCAACTGCAGATCGGCGTCAATCGCTTCGATATCGCGCATGTCCGAATGCTAAGCCGAGGCAGCGCTTCGCTCACTTCACCCCGGCGAACGGCGCAGATTCTTTATCTCGAAGGTGACTGATCGCTGGCGTAAGACCACCGACTTTATGCGGCCGTCAGCATCGGTTTGAGGCAGATCGTCGTCGGACCGGCCTGACGTCGCTGGGATTCGCTAGTGAGATGAAGCCGTGTCTGCGCTGCGTCGAGGCTAGTACATAGTGAATAGCGGCCAACGGCGTCCGCCCGTAATTTTCTACCCATGCGAGACCTCGCGACCATCGATGGCGAATCCGCCTGGTGACGCGAGCGCGCCTAGCGGCTCGATAACTCTGCGACGGCATTCCAGTACCACATTGATCGATCAGGCGCTCGACGAGCGAACGGCGGCAAATTGCACCGCAGCGTCGGCTTGAACCGGCGTGGAGAGGTTACCAGCGGGGTAGCGTC
>NZ_LZKY01000051.1:0-1328 GCF_001673055.1 Mycobacterium sp. 1245801.1 | reverse complement strand
ATTCGCCGGAGTTGACGACGCGGGCCAGTGGCGGGAAGCAAGCCGTGACGATCTCGACCCGGCTACGGGCCCCCACCCGGCTACGGGGCGCCGCCCCGGCCCGCGTTCAGCGTCGGTGACGCGTTCGGCTGGGCCTGGAACGCATTCACCAAAAACCCTGTGGCGCTGATCGTTTCGGCTCTCGTCTACGGGGTGCCTGGATACTCGGGAGGTTGGCTCATGTCCGTCCTTGCTGTCGGATTTCCAAGTGTGGCGAAGTTTCCTTGAGAAAACGCCCGCGGAACTCGGCAACCGGAACTTAGCAAAGATGGGCCGTGGGTGCCGGGATTGCCGGCTGCGTGCCTGGGCCGGCGCGGGCGTCGGCCGGTCGTGGTATGCCTGAAGCCGTGTCCGACGGTCTGTTTGACCTACCCGGCGCGTCGCAGCCGACCGATCACGGGCTGGGCGTGTCGGGCGGCGCCCCCCTGGCGGTGCGGATGCGTCCGGCATCGCTGGACGAGGTGGTCGGGCAGGACCATCTGCTGGCGCCCGGGTCCCCGCTGCGCCGCCTGGTCGAGGGTTCGGGCGTGGCATCGGCCATCCTGTACGGGCCCCCCGGCAGCGGCAAGACGACGCTGGCCGCGCTGATCTCGCAGGCGACCGGGCGCCGGTTCGAGGCGCTGTCGGCCCTGTCGGCCGGTGTCAAAGACGTTCGGGCGGTGATCGATAGCGCGCGCCGGGCGCTGCTGTCCGGCGAGCAGACGGTGCTGTTCATCGACGAGGTGCACCGGTTCTCCAAGACCCAGCAGGACGCGCTGCTGTCGGCCGTGGAGAACCGGGTGGTGCTGCTGGTCGCGGCGACCACGGAGAACCCGAGCTTCTCGGTGGTGGCGCCGCTGCTGTCCCGCTCGCTGATCCTGCAGTTGCGGCCGCTGAGCGCCGACGACATCCGCGCGGTGGTGCAGCGCGCGATCGACGACCCGCGCGGGCTGGGCGGTCAGATCGCCGTCGACCCCGAGGCCGTCGACCTGCTGGTGCGGCTGGCCGCCGGCGATGCCCGGCGCGCGCTGACGGCGCTGGAGGTCGCCGCCGAAACTGTGCGGGCGGCCGAACCCGGTGGCGAGTTGACCGTCGCCGCCGTCGAGCAGTCCCTGGACGAGGCCGCGGTGCGCTACGACCGGGACGGCGACCAGCACTACGACGTCATCAGCGCCTTCATCAAGTCGATCCGCGGCTCCGACGTCGACGCCGCGCTGCACTATCTGGCCCGCATGCTGGTCGCCGTCCCGGTCGTAGCGCACCGCGGCCTCGTCCAGGGACTGCTCGACGGCGGCGACGGTCAACTCGCC
>NZ_LZKY01000050.1:0-8239 GCF_001673055.1 Mycobacterium sp. 1245801.1 | reverse complement strand
TGACATCGGCGGTCGACGACCGCATGTTGGTCAGCTTCTTCTCGCGGGTGACGTTGATGTCGAGATCCTCTGCGCGCAAGACGAATGCGTCGAGGTGACCCCGGAGATCGTGCGGGTGCGCAAGGTCGAGCTGGACGCCACCGCCCGGGCCCGCAGCCGGTCGCGCGCCAAGGCGCGGGGTTAACACCGGGGTGGTCGGACGGGCTGCTGTGCGGTTGCTCGATACCCTGATCAGCGTGCCGAGACGAGTCCGCCGTTGGTTCATGGTGCTGGGCGGACTGATCTTTTTGGTCGGACTCGTGCTCTCGGCCTGTACGGTCAACCCGCCGCCGGCGCCGCAGAGCACCGATACGCCGCACAACTCCGTGCCGCCGCCACCGCGGGTCAGCGAGATCATCATGGGCATCGACTCGATCGGGGCCGGCTTCAACCCGCACCTGCTGTCCGACCTGTCCCCGGTGAACGCGGCGATCAGCGCGCTGGTGCTGCCGAGCGCCTTTCGGCCGGTCCCCGACCCCAACATGCCGACCGGTTCCCGCTGGGAGATGGACCCGACCCTGCTGGTGTCGGCCGAGGTGACCAGCCAGAACCCGTTCACGGTGACCTACAAGATCCGGCCGGAGGCGCAGTGGACCGACAACGCGCCGATCGCCGCCGACGACTTCTGGTACCTGTGGCACCAGATGGTCAGCCAGCCCGGGGTCGTCGACCCGGCCGGGTACGACCTCATCACCGGCGTGCAGTCCCTGGAGGGCGGCAAGCAGGCGGTGGTCACCTTCGCCGAACCGTATCCGGCGTGGAAGGAGTTGTTCAGCAACATCCTTCCGGCCCACATCGTCAAGGACGTGCCCGGCGGTTTCGCCGCGGGTCTGGCCCGGGCGCTTCCCGTCACCGGCGGCCAGTTCCGGGTGGAAAGCATCGATCCGCAGCGCGACGAGATCCTGGTGGCCCGCAACGACCGCTACTGGGGACCGCCGGCCAAACCCGCGCTCATCTTGTTCCGCCGCGCCGGGGCGCCGGCCGCGCTGGCCGATTCCGTGCGCAACGGCGACACCCAGGTGGCGCAGGTGCACGGCGGCTCGGCGGCCTTCGCGCAGCTGTCCGCCATCCCCGACGTCCGGACCGCCCGGATCGTGACGCCGCGCATCATGCAGCTCACGCTGCGGGCCACCGAACCCAAACTGGCGGACACGCAAGTCCGTAAGGCCATCCTGGGGCTGCTCGACGTCGACCTGCTCGCGGCCGTCGGCGCCGGCAGCGACAACACCGTCACCCTGGACCAGGCCCAGATCCGGGCGCCGAGCGACCCGGGCTACGAGCCGACCGCGCCACCGGCGATGACGACCCCGGCGGCGCTGGCGCTGCTGGAGGGGGCCGGCTACAAGGTCGACCCCAACACTTCGGCTTCGGCGGCGCCGCCATCAGCCCCGCCGAACACCGGGCCGCCCGAGGTCATCCGCGGCCGGATCAGCAAGGACGGCCAACAACTTTCGCTGGTGATCGGGGTGGCGGTGAACGATCCGACCTCGGTCGCGGTGGCAAACACCGCCGCCGACCGCCTGCGCAACGTCGGCATCGCCGCGACCGTGCTGGCGCTGGACCCGGTCACCCTCTATCACGACGCGCTCAACGACAACCGGGTCGACGCGATCGTCGGCTGGCATCAGGCGGGTGGCAACCTGGCGACCCGGCTCGCCTCCCGATACGGTTGTCCCGCACTGGAATCCACCCAGGTGCCGATCTCCAACGGGCCGGCACCCGCGCCGTCGGCCCCCGCCGGTCCCACGCCGTCCACCGGGGCGCCCGCCACGTCGACGACGCCGACGACCACGCCGCCGCCCAGCCGCCCGGCCGATCCCAACGCCCTGGTGCAGGCGCCGTCGAACCTCACCGGGATCTGCGATCGCAGCATCCAGTCGAACATCGACGCCGCCCTCAACGGCACCAAGAACATCAACGACGTGATCACCGCGGTCGAACCGCGCTTGTGGAACATGGCTACCGTGCTGCCGATCCTGCAGGACACCACGATCGTCGGGGCCGGCCCGAGCGTGCAGAACGTCAGCCTGTCCGGTGCGGTCCCGGTCGGCATCGTCGGCGACGCCGGCCAGTGGATCAAGACAGGGCCATAACGCCCGCGCGGTCAGTCGGCGGGACGCGTTGCGCGCGGCGGGATCACGGTGTCGACGATGAGCGCCAGCTCGCGCCGGTTCGGCGGCGAACCGTTCAGCAAGAAGTGCTGGTTGATCAGAGCCGACCCGATGCGGGCGGTGAGCGGGGTGACCGTCGTCGGATCGAGGTCACCGTCGTCGATGGCCGCCTGCAGGATCGATTCCACGATTTGCATGCGCGGCCGCACCACCGCGTCGGCGAAGATGGCCCGCATCTCGGGCTCGTGCAACAGCTGATGGATGACGTCCAGGCCCGGGAAGCCGGTCTTTCCGGCCAGTAGGTCGCGCTGCGCGGTGAACATCGCCAGCAGGTTCTCCCTGGCCGACCGGCCGGAACGCAGCTCGGGCAGCGGCGGTAGCGCGAACACCAAAGCGGCGTGCACCAGCTCGCACTTGGTGTCCCAGCGCCGGTACAGGGCGGCCTTGCCGGTATGGGCGCGCGCCGCGATGCCCTCCATGGTCAGGCCGCCGTAACCGACCTCGGTCAGCTCGGCCAGGGTGGCCTCGTACAGGGCGCGTTCGAGGACCTCGCCGCGCCGGCGGCTTCGGCTGCCGGTCTGGTCTGCGTCCGTGAGCTGGGGCACTCCTTGATAGTAGCCGTGCGCGTTCCTACCTGCCGCTTACCGGTGGGTAGCGGCCGGACTGCCCGAATCGTCGCGGCTGCCGTAGGGTGCCGTCCATGCCTGAGACGCCGCGGCTACTGTTCGTCCACGCGCACCCCGACGACGAAAGCCTCGGCACCGGCGCCACCATCGCCCACTACGCCGCCCGTGGCGCCGATGTCCGGGTGGTCACCTGCACGCTGGGCGAAGAGGGCGAGGTGATCGGCGAACGATGGGCCGAACTGGCCGTCGATCGCGCGGACCAACTCGGCGGCTACCGGATCGGCGAACTGACCGCCGCGCTGCGGGCGCTGGGCGTGGGCGAGCCGCACTACCTCGGCGGCGCCGGCCGGTGGCGCGATTCGGGCATGCGCGGCACGCCGGCGCGGCACCGGCAACGCTTCATCGACGCCGACGACCGCGAGACCGTCGGCGCGCTGGTGGCCGTCATCCGCGAGCAGCGCCCACACGTCGTGGTGACCTACGACCCGGCCGGCGGCTACGGCCATCCCGATCACGTTCACGCGCACCGCATCACGGCGGCCGCCGTGGCGGCGGCGGGTCCCGGAGCCGGCGCCGCCGACTTTCCCGACGAGCCCTGGGCCGTGCCGAAGTTCTACTGGTCGGTCTTCGCAACGAGCGCCTTCGAAGCGGCCATGGACGCGCTGACGCCCGAGGATCTGCGGCCCGAATGGTCGATCCCGCCGAAGGAGGAGTTCACCTTCGGCTACGCCGACGAGGACATCGACGCCGTCGTCGAGACCGGCCCGGAGGCCGTGGCCGCCAAGCGGGCGGCGCTCGCCGCGCACGCCACCCAGGTGGTGGTCGGACCGACCGGTCGCGCCTGCGCGCTGTCGAACAACGCGGCGATACCGATTCTGGGGCAAGAGCACTACGTCCTGGTCGGTGGCGCGGCGGGGGAGCGCGACGGGCGGGGCTGGGAAACGGACCTGCTCGCAGGGCTTGAGTTTCCGCCGGCCCCGACGCGGTAGGCTGCCAATCAGGCAGCCACGGAAGGAATTCGCATGGACCCCGACCTGGACCCTAATCAGCAACACTGGCAGGACCGGCTGGACAACCTACAGTGGGTTATCGGCTCCATCATGTCCAACATCGACAGCGTCCCGACCTGACCGAAACCAAGCCACGCGTCGCCTCCGTTGACGACAGCGGCGCGACCGACCCCGCGATCCGTTTCGTCGTATTGGCCCTCTTGGCGGTCGACGGGGTGCTCTCCGCACTTGCCGGAGCCCTGCTGCTGCCTCTCTACATCGGGACGGTCCCGTTTCCCATCAGCGGACTGATTTCCGGACTGGTCAACGCGGCGCTGGTGTGGGCCGCCGGCCGCTGGACCCGTTCGCCCCGGTTGGCGGCGCTGCCGTTGTGGACGTGGCTGCTGACCGTGGCGGTGATCAGCATGGGTGGCCCGGCCGACGACGTGATCCTGGGCGGCCGCGGCCTGATGGCATACGCGGCCTTATTGCTGCTGGTCCTGGGGGTGGTACCGCCGGTCTGGGTGCTGTGGCGGCGCGGGCAGGGCGTCTGACGGTCGGCCGGGATGTCGCCCGCTTGCCGACGCGGGGGTGCCGCTACTGTTGACTGTTGCCCATACGGGACCCGCCAACGGGTGCCACGATTTCACATGTTGGGACGCGCGGATGAAATTCGATCGTGGGGAAGTTACACCAAGGTGCTGTTGACTCCGGGCGAGGAGCCTACCGCTCTGCCCAACCCTGTGGTGCCGGCCAAGGTTTCTCCGGAAGCCCCGCCGAAGGCCGGTGCATCGGCGCTGCGGCGGGTGCTGCGACGGGCTCGAGACGGCGTCGCGCTGAACGTCGACGAGGCGGCGGTCGCCATGACCGCGCGCGGCGCGGACCTCGCCGACCTGTGTGCCAGTGCGGCCCGGGTGCGCGATGCGGGTCTGGAGTCGGCCGGCCGGCGCGGGCCGGGCGGCGGGCTGCCGATCACCTACTCGCGCAAGGTTTTCATCCCGGTCACCCACCTGTGCCGGGACACCTGCCACTACTGCACCTTCGTCACCGTCCCGGGCAAGCTGCGCGCCCAGGGCGCCGGCATGTATCTCGAGCCCGACGAGATCCTCGACATCGCCCGCCGCGGGGCCGAACTCGGTTGCAAGGAAGCACTATTCACCCTCGGCGACCGGCCCGAGGATCGCTGGCCGGAGGCCGTCGAGTGGCTGAGCGAACGCGGCTATGACTCCACGCTGTCCTACGTGCGCGCGATGGCGATCCGGGTGCTCGAAGAGACCGGGCTGCTGCCGCACCTGAACCCCGGCGTGATGAGCTGGTCGGAGATGGCCCGGCTCAAGCCGGTGGCGCCCTCGATGGGCATGATGCTCGAGACGACGTCACGGCGGCTGTTCGAGACGAAAGGGCTTGCGCACTACGGCAGCCCGGACAAAGATCCGGCCGTGCGGCTGCGCGCCCTGACCGACGCGGGGCGGTTGTCGATCCCGTTCACCACCGGCCTGCTGGTCGGCATCGGCGAGACGCTCGCCGAGCGCGCCGACACCTTGCATGCGATCCGCAAGGCGCACAAGGAGTTCGGTCATGTGCAAGAGGTGATCGTGCAGAACTTCCGGGCCAAGGAACACACCGCGATGGCCGCCGTTCCCGACGCCGGCATCGAGGATTACCTGGCCACGGTGGCGGTCGCGCGCCTGGTCCTCGGCCCCGGCATGCGGATTCAGGCGCCGCCCAATCTGGTGTCGCGCGACGAGTGCCTGGCCCTGCTCGGCGCCGGGGTGGACGACTGGGGTGGGGTGTCGCCGCTGACGCCCGACCACGTCAACCCCGAGCGGCCGTGGCCGGCGTTGGACGACTTGGCCGCCGTCACCGCCGAAGCCGGTTACGAGCTGGTCCAGCGGCTGACCGCGCAGCCGAAATACGTGCAGGCGGGCGCGGCGTGGATCGACCCGCGGGTGTCCGGACACGTTGCGGCGCTGGCCGATCCGGCGACCGGTCTGGCGCGCGACGTCAACCCGGTGGGGCTGCCCTGGCAGGAGCCCGACGACGTCGGCTCCTCGGGCCGGGTCGACCTCAACGCGGCCATCGACAGCGAGGGCCGCAACACCGAGACCCGCAGCGACATCGACAGCGCCTTCGGCGACTGGGAATCGATCCGCGCGCACGTCAACGAGCTGGCCGCGCAGGGCGCCAAAGCGCCAGAACGGCTGGACACCGATGTGCTGGCCGCGCTGCGGTCCGCCGAACGCGACCCCGGCGGCTGCTCTGACAGCGAATACCTGTCCCTGGCCACCGCCGACGGCCCCGCGCTGGAAGCGGTTGCCGCGCTTGCCGATACGCTGCGCCGCGAAGCCGTCGGCGACGACGTCACCTTCGTGGTGAACCGCAACATCAACTTCACCAACATCTGCTACACCGGTTGCCGGTTCTGCGCGTTCGCGCAGCGCAAGGGCGACGCCGATGCATACTCGCTGTCCACCGAGGAGGTCGCCGACCGCGCGTGGGAGGCGCACGTGCAGGGCGCCACCGAGGTGTGCATGCAGGGCGGCATCGACCCCGAGCTGCCGGTCACGGGCTACGCCGACCTGGTCCGCGCGGTCAAGGCGCGGGTGCCGTCGATGCACGTGCACGCGTTTTCCCCGATGGAGATCGCCAACGGGGTCACCAAGAGCGGGCTGAGCATTCGCGAGTGGCTGATCAGCCTGCGCGAAGCCGGGCTGGACACCATTCCGGGCACCGCCGCCGAGATCCTCGACGACGAGGTGCGCTGGGTGCTGACCAAGGGCAAGCTGCCGACGTCGCTGTGGATCGAAATCGTGACCACCGCACACGAGGTCGGGCTGCGGTCGTCGTCGACCATGATGTACGGCCACGTCGACAGCCCGCGGCACTGGGTCGGCCACCTCAACGTGCTGCGCGACATCCAGGACCGCACCGGCGGTTTCACCGAGTTCGTGCCGTTGCCGTTCGTGCACCAGAGCTCACCGCTGTACCTGGCCGGCGCGTCGCGTCCCGGACCCACCCATCGGGACAACCGCGCCGTGCACGCGCTGGCGCGAATCATGTTGCACGGCCGCATTTCCCAGATCCAGACCAGCTGGGTCAAGCTCGGCGTGGAGCGCACGCAGGTGATGCTGCGCGGCGGCGCCAACGATCTGGGCGGCACGCTGATGGAGGAGACCATCTCCCGGATGGCCGGTTCGGAGTACGGCTCGGCCAAGACGGTGGCGGAGCTTGTCGCGATCGCCGAGGGCATCGGCCGCCCGGCGCGGCAACGCACCACCGACTACACGACGCTGGCCGCGTAGTTCGCCTTCTTGTCGGTGCCGTCGGGTATACCGGGGGTCGTGAAGCGACAGATTGATGACGATCGATTCCCCGAGTGGCGGCCGTTCGCGGATGCGGTGCGCCGGCACGGACCCGACGCCGGCACCTGGTGTGAGGCCTGGACGGTGCGCGACATCGTCGTCCACCAGGCCGGAAACGCCGAAGAGCTCGCGCGGGTGCTCGGCGCCCACCTGGACGGCCAGCCCGTAGCCACCCGCAGCTTCGAGGAACGCGAAGGCCCCCTGCGCGCCCTGAACGACGCGGACCTGTGGGACGCGCTGACCGACCGGATGGCCACCCTCACCGAGGTCGCGGTGGCGGCCGAGGCGCTGCCCGCCGACACCGACGTCGCCTGGACCGGCCGCACCATGAAGGTGCCCTGGTTCGCCGAGCACATGCGCGAAGAGTTGGTCCTGCACAGCTGGGACATCACCGGGGACGAACCGGCCGCCCAGGCCCGGCTGGCCGAGCCGTGGATGACCACGCACAGCGTCCTCGCGGTGGGCAGGCCGCTGCTGGTGAAGGGGGCCAAGCAGCTGAAACCCGGCGAGCGAATCGACGCCCGGCTGCGAGCCGACGGCACCGACGACGTCGTACTGGCCGCGGACCCGGATCAGATCACCATCGGGCTCGCCGAGCCGGAAGGCCCGGCCACCCTGGAGACCGACGCGGCCGCGCGGGTGCTGCTGCTGTGGGGCCGGCGGCCCGCCGATCCGTCACGCATTCGCAGCCGCGTCGGGCCGGAAACCCTGGGGCGCGTGCGCCGCCTGCTCGGCGGCTACTGAACCGCTTCGTGCGAAGCGATCGGCTCAGTAGTTGTTACAGGTGACCGCGACCTGGTTGATGTCGTCGTAGTACTTCTGCGCCGACGGCATGGCCTGGATCTGCTGGGCCATCTGCTGACGCTTCGGCGGCGGCGAGGCCAAGAAGTTGCGGATATAGGACTGCGCCACCGGCGACGAGTTCAGCTGTTGGGCAGCTGCCGGGTCGGTCGCGTTCAGCGCCGCGATGACCTGCCCGTAGTTGCAGGTGGTGTTGATGATCGCGTCGGTGGGATCCGCGGACGCGATCCCGGCCGCGGCGCTCAACGCCACCGCCGCGCTGCCAACCGCAACGCCCAATTTGCTCAACGACAGCCTCATGTGTGGACACC
>NZ_LZKY01000049.1:0-9363 GCF_001673055.1 Mycobacterium sp. 1245801.1 | reverse complement strand
AGCCGCCGAGCACCGCGGACATGCCGGTCGGCTCGACGGCGCAAGCTTTGGCCATCTCGGCGCCGGGGGTGGCGGCCTGGGGCTGCTCATTCTCATCGGGGCGCTCTTTTTGGGCGTCGACCCCGGCCGCGTCATGAACTCCCCGCAGACCAACACCGGCGGGTATTCGGCGCCCGGATTCGACCTGAGCCAGTGCAAGACCGGCGCCGACGCCAACAAGTACGTGCAGTGCCGGGTGGTCGCCACCGGCAACTCGGTGGACGCGGTGTGGCATCAGCTGCTGCCGGGTTACACCCGTCCGCATGTCCGGCTGTTCACCGGCCGGGTGAGCACCGGCTGCGGGGCGGCCACCACCGCGGTCGGACCGTTCTACTGCCCGGTCGACCAGACGGCGTACTTCGACACCGACTTCTTCCAGGAGCTCGTCGACAGATTCGGTTCCAGCGGTGGGCCGTTCGCCCAGGAGTATGTGGTCGCCCACGAATACGGCCACCACGTGCAGCAGCTGCAGGGTCTGCTCGGCCGCTCGCAGCAGGGCGCGCAGGGCGCCGGGGGCAACGGCGTGCGCACCGAGCTCCAGGCCGACTGCTACGCCGGGATCTGGGCGCACTACGCCTCCACGGTCAAGCAGGAGAGCACCGGCGTGCCCTACCTGGAGCCGTTGAGCGACAAGGACATTGCGGATGCGCTGTCGGCCGCGGCGTCGGTGGGCGATGACCGGATCCAGAAGGAATCCACCGGCCGGGTCAACCCCGAGTCCTGGACGCACGGTTCGTCCGAGCAGCGGCAGAAGTGGTTCACCATCGGCTACCAGACCGGCGACCCGAAGAAGTGCGACACCTTCTCCGCGCCGGATCTGGGTTAAACGTCCAGCAGGCGCCGCAGCTCGGCGCGGCCCTGTTCGTCGAGCGGCAGCAACGGCGCGCGCGGGTCGCCGACTCCGAAGCCGAGCAGCTCCAGGCCGGCCTTGACGGTGGTGGCCAACCCGCCGGCGACGATGTAGGTGAGCAACGGCTGGAGATCGTCGTAGAGCTTCTGCGCGGTGTCGAAATCTTGTGCGCGCACCGCCTCGTACAGGTCGATGCAGGGTTGTGGCCGCAGATTCGGTGCGGCCGTGCACCATCCGGACGCGCCGGCCTTCAGGGCGTCGAGCACCAGCGGGTTGCTGCCGTTGTAGAAGGGCAGCCGGCTGCCGGACAGTTCGGCGATGCGGTGCATGCGGGTCAGGTCGCCGGTGGATTCCTTGACCATGGTGACGTTGTCGATGCCCTCGAACATCCGCACCAGCAACTCGGGCGGCATGTCGACACCGCTGGTGGCCGGGTTGTTGTAGGCCATGATGGGGATCGAGATGGCGTCGCTGATGCTGCGGTAGTGCTGGAAGATCTCCCGCTCGGTGAGCTTCCAGTAGGACACCGGCAGGATCATCACCGCGTCCGCCCAGGCCCGCTGGGCGTAGGCGGCGCGCCGAATCGTCTTGGCGGTGGTCACATCCGACACGCCGACGATCACCGGGACCCGCCCGGCGACCGTGGCGATGGTGGTGTCGACGACGGCGTCGAACTCGGGTTCCTCGAGGTATGCCAGTTCGCCGGTGCTGCCCAGCGGCGCGATCGCGTGCACATCGGCGGACACCAGCCGCTCGACCAGCGCGGCCAGCCGTTCGGTGTCAATCCCGTTGTCGCCGAACGGCGTAACCGGGTAGGCGATGATGCCGTGGATCTTGGGCTCGGTCACAGGGCGGCTCCTTAGCTGGTCAACACGTCGGAATGCCGGGCCAGGGCCCGGCGGGCGTAGTAGGCGAAGTTGGCGCGGCTGCGCTGCGGTGACAGCGTCCAGTCATGGGCCTCGCGGGCCAGTTCTTCGGGCAGCTCCTGGACGGTGCCGGCGGCCATCGCGGCCAGCTGCAGTTTGGCGGCGCGTTCGATGAGGATCCCCAGCGAGCAAGCCTCCTCGACGCTGGCCCCCGCGATGACGTGGCCGTGATGCGCCAGCAGGACGGCCTTCTTGTCCCCGAGCGCGGCGGTGATGATCTCGCCCTCTTCGTTGCCGACCGGCACCCCCGGCCACTTGGGCAGGAACGCACAGTCATCGTAGAGCGGGGTGGTGTCCATGTGGGAGACGATCAGGGGAACTTCCAGCATCGACAACGCCGCGACGTGGAACGCGTGGGTGTGCACGATGCAGTTGACGTCGGGCCGGGCGCGATAGATCCAGCTGTGAAAACGGTTGGCGGGGTTGGCAATTCCATCGCCGTCGAGGACGTTGAGGTCCTCGTCGACCAGCAGCAGGTTGGCGTCGGTGATCTCGTCGAACCCCAGGCCGAGCCGCTGGGTGTAGTAGGTGCCCGCCGCCTCGGCGCGGGCGGTGATCTGTCCGGCCAACCCCGAGTCGTGCCCGGCGTCAAAGAGCGCCCGACAGGTCAACGCCAGCTTCTGACGCGTGGTCAACTGCGAATCGGTGACGTTCGCCGTCAACTGCTCGGCAGCCCGGCGCATCAACTCGGATTTCGATTCGGTGAACGTGCTGCCCATGTGACACAATGTAGCAGCTTAGGAAACTTTGTGTCATAGGAGGCCCCGTGACGGCACTGCTGCGCCCCGTCCGCAGACAGCGCGGCCTCACCCTCGAGCAACTCGCCCGGCAGACGGGCCTGACCAAGAGCTACCTGTCCAAGATCGAACGGGGCCAGAGCACTCCCTCGATCGCGGTGGCCCTCAAGGTCGCCCGGGCGCTCGAGGTCGACGTCGGGCGGCTGTTCTCCGCCGGGGCCGCTCAGGAAAAGATCACCGTGGACCGGGCCGGCGACGGCGACGGCGGCCGCTATCGGGTGCTGGCGCCGTCACTATTGGGAAAGTCGATGTCGCCGTTCGTGGTTCGCCCGACCGAGCAGCTGGCCGAGGATCCCCATCCCGAGCATGCGGGCCAGGAATTCATGTTCGTGCACGCCGGCACGGTCGAACTCGACTACGGGGACCAGACGTTCACGTTAGGGCCGGGCGACAGCGCCTACTTCGACGCGTCGGTCAGCCACAAGATCCGGGCGGTCGGCGCCGAGAGCGCCGAGGTCGTCGTCGTTGCACACGCCGAGCCCGGGAGCGCACCGGCCCTGGTCCCGACTAGCTGAGCCGGCAGGTGACGGTGGTGGTCGCGTCCTGCTGGACCACCACCTGACCGTCCACGGCGATTTCGCAGTGGAACTGGGCCGGGCCGTTGCCCGAATCCGGCCAGTGCAGCATGCCGCTGGCGGTGATGCTCGCGAACTGATTCGGGTTTGCCAGCGTGGCGGTGTAGGTGACCGGCGCGCCGGCGCTGAGCGGGGCCTGCACGCTGGTGGAGAACTTCGACGGGTCCGCGTTGAAGGCCGCCTGGCTGGGCGGATCGGCGTTCACGTAGGAGACGTTGGCGGTCACGTTGTTGGGGCTCGTCACCGTGTAGGTCACCTGGTGACCGGCCGGGTCCGCATAGCTGGTCGCCGACGTGAGTACCGCCCCCGCGGCCGCTGCCAGAATTGTCGCTGAGATCGCGCTCGCTGTCCTGTGCACGTTCGTCATATCGAAAACGCTACCGGATTCGTTAGCGACGGTTCGATGTTTACGCCGCAGCTGTGCCCCTGGTCGCCCGGCTCCGGTATGAAGCAAGCATGCGCGAAGACCCCACTGCGGTGACCCGCCGCCGGTTGCTGACCACCGGCGCGGTCTCGGCCGCCCTCGGCGTGGGCCTGGGGGGTGGCGCCACGCTGCTGTGGTCCCGTCCGCAGGGCCCGACCGCCTGGTTGCAGCCCGATCGACATGGCGCACCACCTGTCGCTGGGCTGCACCTGCAGTTCGGCAAGAACGCCGGCACCGAAGTGGTGGTGTCCTGGCACACCACCGACGCGGTCCGCAATCCGCGCGTCCTGCTCGGAACACCGACGTCGGGCTTCGGCAGCACGGTGGCCGCCGAAACCCGCACCTACCGGGACGCGAAGTCCGGCACCGAAGTTCGCGTCAACCATGCCCGGCTGACCGACCTCACGCCGGACACCGACTACGTGTACGCCGCGCTGCACGACGGCGCGGAACCGGAGCAGGGCACCGTCCGTACGGCGCCGATGGGCCGAAATCCGTTGCTGTTCACCAGCTTCGGTGATCAGTCCACTCCGGCGCTGGCCAAGATGCCCGACGGCAGCTACGCCACCGACAACATCGGCTCGCCGGCCGCCGCCGACACCACCATGGCGATCGAACGGGCGGGCCCGCTGTTCAATCTGATCAACGGCGACCTGTGTTACGCCAACCTGGCCCGGGATCGGGTGCGCACCTGGTCGAACTGGTTCGAGAACAACACCCGCTCGGCGCGCTACCGGCCCTGGATGCCGGCGGCGGGCAATCACGAGAACGAATTGGGCAACGGGCCAATCGGTTACGGCGCCTATCAGACCTACTTCGCGGTGCCCGATTCCGGGTCGAGCCCCGAAACCCGTGGCATGTGGTACTCGTTCACCGCCGGTTCGGTGCGGGTGATCAGCCTGAGCAACGACGACGTCGCCTTCCAGGACGGCGGCAACTTCTATGTGCACGGCTACTCCGGTGGCGAGCAAAAGCGTTGGCTTGCAGACGAACTCGCTACCGCCCGGCGCGATCCGGACGTCGACTGGATCGTGGTGTGCATGCACCAGACCGCGATCTCGACCGCCGACAAGACCAACGGAGCCGACCTGGGTATCCGCGCGGAATGGCTGCCGCTGTTCGACCAGTACCAGGTGGATCTGGTGGTGTGCGGCCACGAACACCACTACGAACGCTCGCATCCGTTGCGCGGCGCGCTGGGCACCGACACCCGCACGCCGATACCCGTCGACACGCGAAACGATCTGATCGATGCCAGCCGGGGAACGGTGCACCTCGTCATCGGTGGCGGCGGCACGTCGGCCCCGAGCAACGCGATGTTCTTCCCGGAGCCGCGGTGCCGAGTGGTCACCGGAGTGGGCGCCTTCGATCCCGCGCTGCGCCGCAAGGCGCCCATCTACGTCATCGAGGACGCGCCGTGGTCGGCGTTCCGCGATCGCGAGAACCCCTACGGTTTCGCGGCTTTCGAGGTAGACCCGGGCCAACTTGGTGGCAACACGTCGATCAAGGCGACGCACTACGCGCTGCGGGGCCCGTTCGGCGAAGTCGCCGTCATCGACCAGTTCACGCTCACCAAGCCGCGCGGCGACAGGGCCCACTAGCCCGTCCCAGCAACGTGACCGCGGCGGATTTTATCCCTGTGAAATACTTCAAAAATGGCTGAATCGCCCGGTCCGCCTATGGGGGGACGCTTGGCGGACTTCGTGGTCGATCGGCGCATGCTGCTGACCGCGGCGCTCGCCGTGCCGATCGGAGCGCTCGCCGCGGGGGCGGCGTGGTGCCTGCTGCGGTTGATCGGGTTGGTCACCAACCTCGTCTTCTACCAGCGCTGGGCGGTCGACCTGGTGGCACCGGGATCGCACCCCCATCCGTGGTGGTTGTTGCTGGGCGCCCCCGTCGCCGGCGGTCTGGTGGTCGGCGTCATGGCCCGGCTGGGCTCGGAGAAGATCCGCGGTCACGGCATGCCGGAAGCGATCGAGGCGATTCTCACCCAGGGCAGCCGTGTCGAGCCGAAAGTTGCTATCCTCAAGCCGGTTTCGGCGGCGATCAGCATCGGCACCGGCGGCCCGTTCGGCGCCGAGGGGCCGATCATCATGACCGGCGGGGCGCTGGGGTCGATCCTGGCCCAACACCTGCATCTGACCGCCGACGAGCGCAAGATCCTGCTGGTGTCGGGGGCCGCCGGGGGAATGGCGGCCACGTTCAATTCGCCGCTGGCGTCCATCCTGCTCGCGGTCGAGCTGTTGCTGTTCGAATGGCGGCCCCGCAGCCTGATTCCGGTGACGGCGGCGGTCGTCGTCGCGACCGTCGTGCGCCAGTTCATTCTCGGCGGCAACCCGGTCTTCCCGGTCGACGTCGGGCACCTGAGTCGCGTCGAACCGAAGATCGACCTGCTGGCGCTCCTCATCGGGGCGTGCGGCGCGGTGGTCGCCATCGCCGCGACGCGGTTGGTGTACCTGGCCGAGGACGCCTTCGCGCGCCTGCCGATCCACTGGATGTGGTGGCCGGCGATCGGCGGGCTGGTGATCGGCGCGGGCGGGCTGATCGAGCCGCGGGCGCTCGGCGTCGGCTACGACGTGATCGACGCGCTGCTCACCGGCCGCGCCACCCTGTCGTTGATCGTCGGCATCCTCGTCGTGAAGACCGCCATCTGGTCGCTGTCGTTGGGTTCGGGCACCTCGGGCGGTGTGCTCGCGCCGGTGTTCATGATCGGCGGCGCGCTGGGAGCCCTGGTGGGCCAGGGCCTGCCGAACGTGTTCCCGGGGTTCTGGGCGATTCTCGGGCTGGCCGCCGTGGTGGGCGGCGTCATGCGCTCGCCGCTGACCGGCGTCGTGTTCACCCTCGAACTCACCCATGCCTGGCCCGCGCTGCTTCCCCTGATCGTGGCCTCGACCACGGCCTACGCGGCGTCGGTGTTGATGCTCGACCGATCGGTGCTGACCGAGAAGATCGCCCGGCGCGGCCTGCACCTGACCCGCGACTACACCACCGATCCGCTGGAAGCGTTCTTCGTGGCCGACGTCATGCATCCCGAGCCGTCGCCGGTGCCCACCGGCGGCAGCGTCAGCACCGGCGACACCCTGCGGCATGCCGCCAACGTCCTCGCCGAATCGGGCGGCCACGCGCTGCGCGTCTTGTCACCGGACGGCGCGGAACAAGGTCACCTGCTGCTGCGGGATCTGCTCGCCGCCCGCCTGCACGACATCACCGAAGACACCAGGCGCACAAGGCACTTCGTCGCGTTCCCCCGCAGACGGGCGCTACGAAACGCCGATCCCGAAGCTCAAAACAACGTCGGCTGAATCGGTTTCGGCGCCGGCGCCGCCGAGGCGGCCCGGGCGAACGGGCGATGGTCGCCAGCCAGCCCATGCTTGGCGATCAACGGCGCGGCACGCCGCCGCAGCGTTTCGCGATAGTCCTGGGGCAGGTAGGCACCGCGCCGGTACAGCTCGCGGTAACGGCCGACCAGGTCGGGATGCGAGCGGGCCAACCACGCCATGAACCATCCCCGGGTCGAGCCGCGCAGGTGCAGGCCGAACACGGTGACACTGGTGGCGCCGGCCGCCGCGATCTGGCCGAGCAGCCCGTCGAGGTGCTCGGCGGAATCGGTGAGGTGTGGCAGCACCGGCGCGACCATCACATGACAGTCCAGCCCGGCGCCCCGGATAGCGCTGATCAGACCGAGCCGGGCCTGGGGGGTGGGCGTGCCGGGCTCGACGTCCTTGTGTAGCTCTGGGTCGCCGACGGCCAGCGACACCGCCACCGAGACCGGAACCTGCGCCGCGGCCTGGGTGATCAGCGGTAGGTCGCGCCGCAGCAGCGTGCCCTTGGTCAGGATCGACAGCGGTGTGCCGGATTCGGCCAGCGCGCCGATGATGCCCGGCATCAGCGCGTAGCGCCCCTCGGCCCGCTGGTACGGGTCGGTGTTGGTGCCCAGCGCGACGGTCTCGCGCTGCCAGGACGGCCGGCGCAGCTCGCGACGCAGCACCTCGACCACGTTGGTCTTGACGACGACCTGGGTGTCGAAGTCGTTGCCGCAGTCCAGCTCCAGGTATTCGTGGGTGGGCCGGGCGAAACAGTACCGGCAGGCGTGCGAGCAGCCGCGGTAGCCGTTGACGGTGTAGCGAAACGGCAGCGCCGACGCGTTCGGCACCTTGTTGAGCGCGGACTTGCACACCACCTCGTGGAAGGTGATGCCGTCGAACTGCGGCGAGCGCACGCTGCGCAGGAAGCCGATGCGCTGCAGCCCGGGCAGCGCCCCATCCTCGACCGGTGTCCCGTTGACCGCGACGGCCTGATTCGCCCACCGCATATCAACCATTCGAACATTAGTTCGAGATCGAGTCAAGCACGGGACCGTCGTACAGTGAGCAGCGACCGTATCGCCCCTACGCTTCAAGGCGCCGACGGCGAACCGGTGCGCGGCGTGGGCGATAAGTTCGTCGTTCACATGGCTGGCATTTTCCCCGTTTTGTCCGAGGGTGCATTGCGCGCGACTTTGGGAATTCTCGACCGCACGGTGCCGCGGTTATCCGGCGGTTAACGCGGGGCGGGAGAATCGAGTTTCGGTTTTGCGTGACATTTACGCGGGTATTATTCCAGGGCCCCTCACGAAAGGACCTGTCATGTTGCACCAGGTGATTCTGGCGAGTTCGGACCCGGTCGCGGCCGGCTTTATCCTCCGTGGCATCAAGGGAATTTTCGTCGCTATCGGCAGCATTATCGCGGCAATAATCTGCGGAGTCATCGCCATGATGAAGGGCCGCAATCCGCTGGGCTGGGGAATTCTTGGGCTGTTCTTCTCGATCCTGACATTGATTGTCGTCATCATTATTCCCAGCAAAAAATAACGCTTAGAAGGGCGGCGGTTCCCCGTCGCCGACGGCGTGGGTCGACGCGGAAGCCCAAGTGCGAGAAGGCTTTTCGAGCGCACGCGCCATGCGGTTGTGATGGCGTTCGGTGGCCACGCGCGCGGCGCGGTCCTGTGCCCGGGTGCGACGCCGGGTGGGCATCATCGCCGTGCGCTCGGCGCAGTAATCGGGCGCCACGTCGGCCTCGGCGGCGGGGATCGCGCCGACGCCCCGGCACAAACTCGGGAACAGCAGTGCGCTGCCCGGGGTGGTGACGTAGGTGCGCCCGGCCGGCGAGGTCAGGATCAGCGTGCCGTCGGGCAGCTGCTGTTCGCGCCAGCCCCAAAAGGTTTTCACCAAATGATGTGCGCGGCAATAACATTTGAGGTTCGACGCGTGTGTCGGCCCGCCGTCGGCGTAGGGGATCGTATGGTCGAGGTCGCAGTTCACGGCGGGCTGATCACAGCCGGGCCAACGACACGTCAAATCCCGACACCGCACAAAATCGGCCAGCGCCTTGGACGGCACATAACCGGGCTCCGGCGGCGCACCACCGGGATGAACCAGCGGCACCAGCGTGGCCGAGCCGGCCAGCTCAGCGACCAGCTCCGGTGAGATCAGGCCCTCGGCGCCCAGCTCGCAGGCCGGCGCCGAGCCGCAACCATCCAGCGCGGCCCGCTCGGCGACCACGTGAATCACCACCGCGCTCGACGCGGGCCGTTGCCGGCCGCACAGTCGGCGCGCCCGCAGCGACACCCGAGCCGATCCGCCCCGCCCGCCAACGCGCCCAGCGCATCAGCGCGGCGCTGCTCGCGGGTGCGCGGATCGTGCTCACACACCGTGGCCGCCAACGCAGTCAACCGCCGGTCCAGCGCATGGGCGTCCGGGGCCAGCAGGGTGCC